>NZ_CAUFYA010000012.1:0-99068 GCF_959596855.1 uncultured Butyricimonas sp. | reverse complement strand
TTGACAGGCATTACGAAGACATTTGTCCCTTTTTATTCGTCTTTTCCAGAGATTTTTCGTAACTTTGCCACTTCGTAGAGTGAACGGTATTTTTTTACTTGGCTTTATGAACTTTATAAATGTTATAACTTTACAAACTTGAAATAGAAATATATGAGCAAGTTCAAGAGAAATTTGGTTACCACGGCGTTGCCTTACGCTAACGGTCCCGTGCATATCGGGCATCTGGCAGGTGTTTACGTGCCCGCTGATATTTACGTGCGTTACTTGAGAAAGAAGGGTGAGGAGGTTGCGTTTATTGGCGGCTCGGACGAGCACGGGGTACCTATCACGATCAAGGCGCAGAAGGAAGGGGTAACCCCGCAGGATATTGTTGATCGTTATCACAAGATTATTAAGGATTCATTTGCCGAGTTGGGGATCTCTTTTGATATATATTCCCGCACGAGTTCGAAGACGCATCACGAGTTGTCGTCGGCGTTTTTCAAGAAACTTTATGACGAGGGGAAGTTTATAGAGAAGACTTCCATGCAGTTCTATGACGAGAAAGCGGGGCAGTTCCTTGCCGACCGTTATATTATAGGTACATGCCCCCGTTGCGGGAACGAGCGGGCGTATGGCGACCAGTGCGAGGCATGCGGCACGAGCCTGAACGCTACCGATCTGATAAACCCGGTATCCGCTATCACGGGGAATAAACCGGAATTGAAGGAAACGAAACACTGGTATCTGCCTTTGGATCAATACGAGGGATGGTTGAAGGAGTGGATTCTGGAGGAGCACAAGGAATGGAAGCCGAACGTTTACGGGCAATGCAAATCGTGGTTGGATAGCGGTTTGCAGCCTCGCGCGGTGACCCGTGATTTGGATTGGGGTGTGCCTGTCCCGGTAGAGGGTGCCGAGGGGAAAGTGCTTTACGTGTGGTTTGACGCTCCTATCGGTTATATTTCCGCCACGAAAGATCTCACGCCGGAATGGGAAAAATACTGGAAAGACCCGGAAACGCGCATGATTCATTTTATCGGTAAGGATAATATCGTGTTCCATTGTATTATTTTCCCGGCGATGTTGAAAGCCGAGGGATCTTATATTTTGCCGGACAACGTGCCTGCCAACGAGTTCCTGAATCTGGAGGGAGATAAGATTTCCACGTCCCGCAACTGGGCGGTTTGGTTGCACGAGTATCTGGTGGATTTCCCCGGGAAACAGGACGTGTTGCGCTACGTGTTGACCGCCAATGCACCGGAAACGAAGGATAACGATTTCACGTGGAAGGATTTCCAAACCCGCAATAATAGCGAGCTGGTGGCTATCTACGGGAATTTCATCAACCGCACGCTGGTGCTGACGCAGAAGTATTTCGATAATATCGTGCCGGAACGGGGTGAATTGACGGATTACGACAGGGAGGTTCTTGCCGAGATACCGCGAATCATCGAACGCGTGGAGAAGAGTTTGGATACGTTCCATTTCCGCGACGCTTTGAAGGAAGCGATGAATCTTGCCCGTCTGGGTAATAAATATCTTGCCGATACCGAACCTTGGAAAGTGATCAAGACGGACGAGGCGCGGGTGAAAACCATTTTGAATATCTGTTTGCAGATTTCGGCTAATCTTTCCACTTTGATGGAACCGTTTATGCCGTTCTCTTCACGAAAGTTGCGCGAGTTCATGAATATCGACGCGATCGAGTGGAGCAAGATGGGGGACGGCGTGATCCAAGCGGGACACGAGTTGGGACAGGCAGGATTGTTGTTCGACAAGATCGAGGACGACGTGATTCAAGCGCAGGTTGATAAACTGCTTGCCACGAAAAAAGCGAACGAGATGGCGTCCGTCACGGCTGCTCCCGCGAAGGAGAACATCAATTATGATGATTTTATGAAGATGGATATTCGCGTGGGTAAGATTATTGCCGCCGAGAAAGTGGCTAAGACGAAGAAGTTGATGAAATTGACTGTCGATACGGGTATCGATCAGCGGACTATCGTGTCGGGCATTGCCGAGCATTACGCACCGGAGGAGGTGATCGGGCGGCAGGTGAGCGTGCTGGTGAATCTGGAGCCGAAACCGTTGAAGGGGATTGTGTCACAAGGCATGATACTGATGGCGGAGAATGTCGACGGGACTCTTTCTTTTGTTACTCCCGATAAGGAGGTGAAACCGGGATCGGAGATACGATAACGGGGAAATGAACAATTTTTGAAGAATATACTTTGAGGCTGCCATTTTTTGGCAGTCTTTTTTTTGTTTTCTTGTTTGGATGATTTGTTATAAAATTTCAGAATAGGGAGGTGAATTAGGATTTTGTTAACTTCGGTTCACGAGGAGATGTGATGGTGTTATGTGTTGATTATCAGTTGTATTTGTATTGAAATGTAATTCTTAAAAAAATAGTTGTCATTTTTAAGACTAACAAATATTTAACCTTACCTCAACTAAAGTATAACAGTAATAATCTCATTTTCATGGAGTAATGCCTTACCTTTGTATCGTAAGAAATTACAAAAGCCAATATGGCAAGAATGAATAAGAATAATAATTTAAAAAAATAATGATATGAAAAAGTATATTGTATTAGTTTGCATCGGAATGTTAGCATTGTTTGTAGGTGGAATCAGTTTAGCAAAAACTCAGACTAACGGAATCGAGTGTGCTTACGCTAAGCAACAGAATCTTAACGCTACTTCCAAGGTCGTGAAAGTACAGAAAGTGGGAAAAGATGTGATTTACGGTCCCGTGAGTTTGCCCGAGGTGGTTGTAAGCACGAAGAGGAAAGCTTGAAACGGCTTTTGTAAAGAATAGGAAAACGAGGCTTTTGACAGGCCTCGTTTTTTATTGCCCGAATATTTGCCTTGTGTGTATCGTTGCATTTATTTTGGATTGACAAAATAATCCTTATTTTTGTATCTGAATACTAGATGACGAACCGGATGCAGGCTATAAACATTCATTCAGAGGAGTTTTTGGAAGATTTGAAACAAGGAAGACAAGAGGCTTTCCAAGCTTTGTTCATGTCTTTTCATAAACCCTTGTGTTTTTTTGCCGCCCGTGTCGTGAGGGATGGCGAGGAGGCGGAGGATATCGTGCAGGAGGTGTTTCTCTCGTTTTGGAAAATGGAGCGGGAGAGTTTCCCCAATTTGAAAACGATTAAGACTTTTCTTTATAATAGCGTGCAGAATCGTTGTTTGAATTATTTACGGAATTTGGAGATTCGGGATCGGAATTACCGGAATCTGAACCGGGAGGAATTGGACGAGGATTATTTCCTGTGCCAGCAGATTCGTGCTGAAATTATCGCGGAGCTTTTCGGGGCAATAGACGAATTGCCGGAGAAGAGCAAGGAGATTTTCAAGAAATCGTATATCGACGGGCAGGAGGATAAGAAGATTGCCGAGGAGTTGGGAATTTCGTTGAACACGATTAAAACTCAAAAGCAACGGGCAAAGTCTTTTTTGAGGGTACGTTTGGGGGATTTATTCGTTTATGTAGGGATGTTCTTCCCGGGAATCTAAAATATTTTTTACTTCCGTGTCACCCATTTGCCGGACGAGTGTGTTTCTGGTGTAAATGAACGTGAAAGATGGGAATAGAAAAGGAAATACATGAATTGATTATTGCTTATCTGCGGGGAGATATTTCCACGGAGGAACAGGTTGTGTTGCGGGAATGGTTGGTGCGGGATCGTCGTCACGGGGAGTTGTTGGAGGAGTTGAAGAGTAAGGACGTGCTCCGGCGGGATGCGGTTATTTATGCCTCGTTCGATACGGCAGGACGATGGAAGAGGTTGCGGCAGGAGATGAATAAGGTGCCTTGCGGGAAATCCCGACTATTGCTTCGTTGGGTGGCGGTTGCCGCGGTGTTTGCTGTCGCGGTTTTGACCGGGGTGTTTTATTGGCAGGCGTATGACAGTCCGGGGGTGGAAGTGGCGGAGAGTGTACGGATTCTTCCCGGAAGCTCGCACGCCGTGTTGATCACGGAGAGCGGAAAACAAGTATCGCTTTTGGGATTGAAGGATACCACGCTTGTGTTTGCCGGAAATGAACGCGTGGAGATCAGTGAAGACGGTCGTTTGAAATATCATCAGACTACAGCTTCGACTATACCGGAATGGCATACATTGAAGATCCCGCGGGGTGGTGAGTTCCAGATTACGTTGGATGACGGGACGGAGGTTTGGTTGAATAGTGATACCGAGTTAAGATACCCGTCACATTTTGTCGGGACGGAAAGGCGCGTGCAATTGACAGGAGAGGCTTATTTTAAAGTAGCACCGAACGAGGAGGCTCCTTTTATAGTAGATACGAGGGGAATGGATGTAAAGGTGTTGGGGACTTCTTTCAATTTATCCGTGTATCCGGATGAAAAGGTATGTCACGCTACTCTTGAGAAGGGGCGGATACAGGTAAACGATAAGGAGAACGGGAAGCAGGTGGTGTTGAGCCCGGGAGAGCAGGCGGTGTTGTCGGGAGAGATGTTGGAGGTGCGAACGGTGAACACGAGGTTGTACAGTTCATGGATAAAAGGACGTTTTTCGTTCGCGAGCGAGGATTTGGAAGGGGTTATGCGAACATTATCGCGTTGGTATAACATGGAGTATGTTTTCTCGAATGTCTCGATGAAGGATAAACGTTTCACGGGAACTATACCGAAATACACGGAGATCTCTCAAGCGTTGAAGATGATAGAGATGACTTCCGACGTGCAATTCAAAATACGGGGAACGACGATTATTATACAATAAAAAACAGGAAGTGCGGCTAACACGTCCTGTCTTAAGTGAGAAATTGATTTTATCACAAACAATTTAACATTACAAAGTTATGAAAAAAAAACCGAATGTAAGAGCGGGGGAACCTGCTTTTAGGAAAATTTGTACAGTTATGAAACTATGTCTTGTTCTATCTTTACTGGCGGTATTGTCCGTGTCTGCACGCGGTGTGGCGCAGAACGTGAAACTGTCTATGGAGAAAAAGTCCGTGAGTTTATTGAATGTGTTGAATGAACTTGGGGAGAAGTCCGGTTATGAGTTTTTCTACAATGATGACGAAGTTACCGGGGTAAAGGTGTCCGTGTCCGCGAAGGACGCGACGGTGCAGGAGATTCTGGACCAAGTTTTGAAAGGAACGTCATTGACTTATCACATCGTGGATGACGTGTTTATTATTACCCCGAAGAAAGCCACGGATGAGAAAAAGAATGTATGGCGGATTTCCGGGGTGGTGAAGGATAATAAAGGTGAGCTTCTGCCCGGGGTGACGGTAGTGATAAAGGGTACACAGACCGGAACGGCGACAGACGCGAACGGAAAGTTCAAAATAGAGTTTTTGGATGCTGAAAAGAAATCCGTTACGCTGGTATTCTCTTTTATCGGAATGGTCACTCAGGAACGGGAGATAAAAGAGTACGTGAAGGAGGGACTTGAAATAGTCATGCAACCGGACGAGGAAGAACTGGAGGAAGTTATTATTACCGGTATGGGGAATAAGGCTAAAAGCAGTTTCACGGGTTCGGCAACTGTCGTTAGCCGTAAGCAGTTGATGAGCGTGGGGACAAAGAGTTTGTTACAGAGCTTGGCGGCTTTTGTTCCGGGGCTGCAAATCGTGAAGAATAATGATATGGGGTCAGACCCGAACACGAGACCGGAGATTCTGATTCGCGGCCGGAGTAGTTTCGAGGGTTCTTCCAATGTACCGACCTTTATCGTGGATGGGGCTGAGGTCGATTTGGATTATGTTTTCGATATGGATATGAATGATGTGGAAACGGTGACCGTGCTGAAAGATGCTTCTGCTTCCGCGTTATACGGTTCTAAAGCGGCAAAAGGCGTGGTGGTTATCACGACAAGACCTTTGCGTGCCGGAAAGTTGAGGGTTTCTTACAGCGGAACGTTACGGACTTCGATACCGGATGTGCGGGATTATGATTTGTTGAACGCGGCGGAAAAATTGGAGTACGAGCGTTTGGCTAAGGTGTATGATGATAGTGGAAAATGGCAATACGAGAAAGATGCCGTGTATAATGAAAAATTCAAGCGGGTACGGGAAGGTGTGAATACGGACTGGTTGTCCAAACCGTTACGTAATTCTGTTTCACAAAATCATAATTTGAATATTGCCGGGGGGGATGAATATATCCGTTATACTCTGGGAGCCCGTTACGGTTCGGAACAAGGGGTGATGAAAGAATCAAAACGTGATCGTTATTCTTTGAACTTCAGGTTGTCGTATAATAAACAGGATAAGGTTTACGTGTCGAACACGACAACGATTACCTCGGTGAATAGCGAGGAATCACCTTATGGTACTTTTAATAAATATGTCGAGTTGAACCCGTATGATCGGGCTTATAATTTGGATGGAACGTTGAATAAGGTGTTGAGTTTTGATGTTTCCAATCCGTTGTTCGAGGCGACGCTGGGAAGTTATAATCGAAGTGAACAATTTTATTTGAATAACGTGCTTGATTTGCGCGTAGAGGTGTTGCCGGGTTTTCGGGTGGAAGGTTTTTTCTCGCTGAATAAGTCAAAAGACGATACGGAGAAATTTACTTCTCCGGAGTCGCACGAGTTCAAGAATAAGGATGCTTCGGAATCCGGGAGAATAGAGGTGTCGAATAATAAAGCGATGACTTATGAAGGACGTGTTACTCTGTCTTATAATAAGATGTTCGGGACGGGAACGTTGTTGAACGCGATGGGGGGCGGAAATATACAGTCCTCGGAAAAGAATGGTAATGGTTACGCGGGGGTGGGACTTTATTCGGATAAACTGGGACATCCCGCTTTTGCCACAAGGTATCCGGAAGGTGCGACCCCGAGCGGGAATCAGGATTTGGAACGTTCCATGGGATTGTTCTTGAATGCTAACGTGATTTATGATGACCGTTATTTTGCCGATGCTTCAATCCGCTATGAAGGGTCGTCCAAATTCGGCAAAGATCAGCGTTTTACGCCTTTTTGGAGTTTGGGGTTGGGGTGGAATATTCATAAAGAGAAATTTTTGAATATGTCTTCGACGGATAGGATTAAGTTGCGCGGGAGTTTGGGATACACTGGTAACGCTTCTTTTTCTCCCTATCAGGCAATGACAACATATAAATATGATGCAGGTTTGGATTATGATAAGGGAATAGGGGCGATTCCCATGGCTATCGGCAATCCGGATCTGAAGTGGGAGAGGGCGTTGACTTATAATGTCGGGTTGGATGTCGTTTTGTTTAAGAACCGGCTGGATTTCACGTTGGAATATTATAGCAAGACAACGGATAATTTGCTGTTGGATGTGGCGAAAGCTCCTTCCGTGGGAACGACCACGGCAAAAGAGAATATGGGTAAATTGTTGAATACCGGTATCGAGTTCCAGACCCGGGTGGTAGCGGTTTCCAATAAAAGTTGGAATTGGTCGCTATCGTTGAATATGCAGCATAACGAGAATAAAATTAAAAAGATCAGTAATGCCTTGGAAAAGATGAATGAGGAGTTGAATACGGCGGAGGGGACGTTGTTGCCACCCCCTGTTTACGTGGAAGGAGAGTCATTGAGTGCCGTGAAGGCCGTGAAATCCGGGGGTATTGATCCGGCTACCGGGCAGGAGGTTTTTATTGACCGGTTTGGTGTCCCGACTTTTATTTATAATTATTGGGATAAGCGGACGTACGGGGATTCGGACCCAACGGTGTCCGGGACGTTGGGTACCTATTTGACGTTTAAAGGTTTCGCTTTGAATATGTTGTTTAATTACGAGTTGGGTGCGACGGTTTATAACCAGACGTTGGTGACTCGGGTTGAAGGTGCCAATCCGCGACGGAATGCAGATAAACGGGTATTCCAAAGTCGCTGGAAAGAGGTGGGGGACCGGGTGAAATATAAGGATATTGCGGATCAGACAACTCCCGATATTACCAGTCGTTTCGTGCGGGACGAGTATATGATTAATATGCAGAGTTTGAGTCTTTCATATGATTTTACCCCGGAGATTTGTCAAAAACTTTATTTAAGCCGTTTGAGGGTGGAGTTTTTGATGAATGACGTGTTCCGGGCTTCAACGATCAAACAGGAACGAGGGTTCTCGTACCCTTTTGCCCGGAGTTTCGAATTCTCGCTTAGTGCAGCATTTTGATACGAACTACTAAAACGAATGATATGAAAAATAGAAGATATATTTGGATGGTGATGCTGGTACTATTCTCTTTGGGTAGTTGTAACAGCTTTTTGGATATCAAGCCGGAGGGTGAGCTGGTGCAGGATGAACAATTTAAAGATGTGCAAGGATACCGGGACGCAATGTACGGGATTTACGCGTCTATGGCACAGGGGGAGTTGTACGGGATGATGATGAATTGGGGATTGGTGGATGTTCTCGGTCAGCAATTCGGGGATGAATACGGACAATTTGCTGATGCAAGTGACGGGTGGGCTGGAAGTAAATATGCTTATATTAAATATGCCTCGATTTATGATTATAAGGATCAGCGGATGGAAAAGCAAATTGAATCTGTCTGGACGAAGTTGTACGAGTGTATTTCTTACGTGAATAATGTGATTGTCAACATAGATAGAGAGGATTTGAATAAAGATCCTGATCTGAAGTTAATCAAGGGAGAGGCATATGCGGTGAGAGCTTTTTTACATTTCGAGGTGATGCGTCTGTTCTGTGATAATTACCGGATGAATCCCGACGCGGGCGGTGTTCCTTATGCCTATACTTTTGATTTAAGTAATAAAAAGGTATACACGTTGGCGCAATGTTATGACAATGTATTGGCGGATTTGAGTGAGGCTGCCCGTAGTTTAGCCGAGGATGGCGATATTTATAATACGACAACAGTAGATTCCTATCATAAAAAACGTTATTCACATTGTAATTTGTATGCGGCGTGGGCAATTAAGGCCAGAGTATTTTATACTAGAGGGGATTTGGATAGTGCCGCTTATTATGCTGAAAAGGTGATTGCTTCCCCGGGAGTGGGCTTGACGGAACGACAGAACTTTGAGCATGTAAAACGCTACGGTACGCACACGGAATTAATTTGGGGGTTATTTACCAACAAGATGTACACGGATTATAAAGAATTGTTCTTGCAGAGTGCCGTTACCTTGAATGCAACGTTGCGGGCGGATATAAAGGCTTTATATGAGGTGTCGCAATTCACGGCAGATAGTAAGGATTTGCGTTACACGAGTTTTTTTCAGGATAAAGGGTACGAGGGGCATTTCTTTATTCGATTATTAAGCCCGACGGAAGGGGCGAGTAATAAGCCGACACAGTATTTTAACGGAACTTGTCTGGTACGTTTGCCTGAAATGTACTATATTTTAGCTGAGGCTAATTATTCGAAAGATAAAGAGAAGGCTCTTGGTTATTTGAACGCGGTTCGCGGTAGCAGGGGATTGGCTGACATTGAAGCTTCGCTGGTGGATTCTCAAGATAAATTTCTGAAGGAGATGACGAGGGAACGCACGAGGGAATTTTACGGGGAGGGGCAGATGTTCAGTTTTTACAAGTGTCATAATTTGGGTTTTCGAGATTTTCTGGATAAAGTGGATGTGGTTCCGTCTAAAGATGTATTCGTTCTCCCGTGGCCCAAGTCCGAACAGGAGTATGGAGTTACTAACCAATAAAATGTAAAGAGATGAGAAAGTTATATATATTGTTGATTGTGTTTACAGTCTCTCTGTTTATAGGGTGTGATGAAAATGGAGAGAGCGGGTATTATGAGGATAAAGACCGGATTTATTTTGTGAAGGACAGTCTTGTTTGCCGGTTGGGGGAGATGCAGATGGATGTGGAAACTTACACGGTGAAGGTTCCGGTGAAGGTGTTGGGGCAACCTCTCGGGGAGAATCGAATGTTTAAAATAAACGTGAATCAAGAGTTGACAACAGCCCCGGGAGATTCTTATACTTCATTGTCGACAGAATTTGTGGTGGACAAGGATTCCGTGAACGCGTATATCCCGATAGAATTGTTGAGGAGTAGGATAGACCCGATGGTGGACACGGTGTACCGGATCGTGTTGGATCTGGAGGCAAATGATATGTTTGGGTTAGGGGTACAGGAAAAATTACAAAGTAAGGTTGTGTTTAGTAATTATTTGCAGGAACCTGATTGGTGGTATGCTTTAGAGGCTATGTACTGGGGAGCTTATAGACCGGAGAAGTACCAGAAGATGATGGAGTTCTGGGGAGGAGCGATAAGTTTTGAGGACTACATGAATAGTATGGTTAAAGTGATTCTGTGCGGGAAAAAGATGTATGATTACTTTAAGTTGCATCCCGAGTATGGCATGGAATTTCCCGAAGCGGCACCATGGCCTTACGAATAGTAGATTTTTAATGGATTAAAAAGCAAGACAGATGAAACAATTGATATTAATAGCAGGTGTGTTGTTTTCGTTGATAGGTTGTTTGGACGATCAGACGAAAATGGGTGAAAATGCCATTTCTTACTTGTCGTTTAAGACGGAGTTGGATACGTTGTATTACACGGAAAGAAACGTGGAGTTCGAAATTGAAGCTCCGGAAATGAAACAGGAAAGTCAGGATAAGGCTTTATCGTATGAATGGCAGATTAATTATGAAGTGGTTTCCACGGAGAGAGTTTTGAAACATGCTTATGATAGTTGCGGACTTTTTCCTTGTCGATTAAAGGTGTATAATGAGGACGGGGCTATTTTCAAAGAATTTAAATTACGGGTACCTAATCCTTATGACGAGGGGCTTTTACTGTTAAGTAAGTATGACGGGCGTTCCATGATTTCTTTCCGCAATGATAATTGGCCGGAAAGAGGGTTTGAAAAGGATGTGTACGCGTCGAATAATCCGGGAATACCTTTGGGTGCCGAGCCGGTTGCCGTTGCTTGCTCTCCAACGGAATATTATACTCCCTATATTTACGTCGTGACCGAAAATCCTTTTCGCTTTTTGAAATTGGATTATTATACGATGGAGGTGTTGGACGAGGTATCCTACCCGGAGGAGCGGGTGGACCGGATGTTAGAAAAGGATTATTGTTTGTATATTATGACTGATGGAAAAACGTTGGATTATGATTGTCATAACGCATATTTCCGAAATAATCTTCAGCAGGGATTGACAGGAAAGTACGGGAGTTTTCCGGATGCGGAGTTATCCGATAAAGCTGTCGTTTATGGAGGAAAGTGGAATTGGTACTTGCTGGTATTCGATATGAAGAATCAGCTTTTGTTTAGCGAGAGGGATATCGAACCTTATCAGATCAAAGTGGGGGATGAAGTTGTTGAAGCGAGTGAAATATATGATATGCTTCTTGGTGTGAGCGAGGAGGATATACTTATTTTGTTGAAAGATAAGAACGGGGAAAATAAGGTGGTGTACCTGAATATTTCCTTGCAATACGTGGGTTGGTCGAAAGTATCGGTTTGGGAGTTTAAATCAGTTTATCCGGCAGCGGCAGAAATAAATAAACAGAGCGTATTCGCGTCAAGCACGAAGGAGAATATCTTGTATTATTCGGTCGGGAATGAAATTTACCGGTATAATTATTTGTCTGCGGGAAATTTCCCGACGAAATCGGATTATACGGTCGGAGTTTCCGGTAGTTTGATTAAAAAGATTATACTGAATGATGATAAATCCGAGATGTATGTGGCGGTGGATGCTCCGAGTGGGGAATATCAAGGTGCTGTTTATTGTTATGATATTGAAACGAAAGAGTTGAAATGGAAAGAAGAGAACGTTGCCGGAGAGATCGTGGAAATGTTGTATAAACCTAGAAATCGTAACTATAACGAGGACTGATTGTTAATTCTGAATTATTGAAAGGATGTTGACGAATAAATCTATTCGTCCGGTAAACTGTTATATAAATCATAGTATGGAAGAACCAATTTTGAAAGTGGAAAACCTGTCGCACCGTTACAGTGTGCAGTGGGCGATACGGGACATTAATTTTGAAATTACGCGGAATGGTGTTTATGGTTTGCTCGGCTCCAACGGAGCCGGCAAATCCACCACGATGAACATTATCTGCGGGGTGTTGAAACAAACCGAGGGTAACGTGTTTATCAAAGGGGTGAATATGCGGGAGAATCCGGTGGAGGCCAAAAGGCATATCGGGTTCTTGCCGCAGAAACCGCCTTTGCACACGGATCTGACGGTGGAAGAGTACTTGTTGTATAGTGCCCGGTTGCGCCAGATATCCAGAGCGGAAGAGGATAAAGCGGTTACGGAGGCATTGGAACGATGCGGAATCGGTCATTTCAGGAAACGGGTGATTCGGAATTTGTCCGGAGGGTATCAACAACGCGTGGGAATTGCACAGGCGATTATTCATCGTCCAGATTTCGTGGTATTGGATGAACCGACGAACGGTCTGGACCCGAATCAGATTCTTGAGATTCGTCATTTAATTAGAGAAATCGCGGAAGATTGTACCGTGATTTTATCTACGCACATTCTATCGGAAATTCAGGCAACTTGTAGCTATATTCGTATGATCGGGCAGGGGACCTTGGTATTTTCCGGGACAGTCGATGAATTTGATAATTATATCTCACCGAGTACGGTGTTCGTGACTTTGGTGGAAGCTCCGCCAATAGAGGAGTTGCAACAGATTCCGGGAGTGGTGGGAGTGGAAGAGTTGGGTGGACCGAATTATCGGTTGCGATTTAGTGATTTGCCACAGGAGGTCATCGAGAAAGTGGTAAAAATAAGTGTGGTTAAAGATTGGCGTTTGACAGAGATTCGGATGGAAAAGACGTCTTTGGATGATGTGTTTGCCGAATTGTCAAAAAAGAAGAATTAAAAATAGAATGTTATGAGAAATATATATGATATAGCGCGCGCAGAGTTGCAATCTTTATTCTATTCTCCCATTGCGTGGTTGATATTGATTATTTTCACTTTTCAGAGTGCCGGACTGTTTGGCGGGCATTTGGCGGGTGCGATTATGCCTAAAGAGTTGGGGTATTCGATTTCCGATCTTACGTTTAAGCTTTTCGTGGACCAATGGAGTGGCGGGATTTTCCCCGTGATACAGGGATACCTGTACCTGTATATTCCATTGTTGACCATGGGGCTGATGAGCAGGGAATTAAGCAGTGGTTCTATCAAGCTGTTATATTCCTCTCCCGTGACGAATTGGCAGATTATTTTAGGGAAATATCTGTCCATGATGATTTACGGGTTGGTGATGATGTTTGTTTTGGTAGTCTTTATTCTGATTGCTTATTTTTCAATCAAGGACTTTGATCTGCCTATGGTGCTCTCGGGGTTGCTCGGGTTGTATTTCTTGCTTTGCGTGTACGCGGCGGTAGGGCTTTTCATGTCTAGTTTAACTTCCTATCAAGTGGTGGCTGCCGTGTTGACGCTGACCGTGTTGGGATTGTTGAATTACGTGAGGGGAATGTGGCAGGATGTAGAGTTCGTGAGAGAGATTACCTATTGGCTTTCCATTTCGGGACGTGCGGATGAATTTATCCGGGGGTTGATTTGTAGTGAAGATTTTCTCTATTTTATCATCGTGACGATGATGTTTTTGACTTTGGCCACGATTCGTTTGCAAGCAGCCCGGCAGAAGCAGCGGTGGACAAAAACGGTAGGCAAATACGCGGGAGTTATTTTAGTGGTGGTCGTGTTGGGGTATTTTACTTCCCGCCCCTCTTTGATGACTTATTATGATGCTTCCTCTACCAAAAGGAATACGTTGACGGAGCATAGTCAGGAAGTGATATCCAAGCTGGATGGGGGATTGACGATAACCACGTACGTGAATTTGTTGGATGGTAATAATCTTTATTATGGGGTTCCCGGGGCTGTCAAGTATGATCAACAGAATTTCCGTCATTATATTCGGTTTAAACCGGAAATCAAAATGAAGTATGTTTATTATTATGACACTCTTTTGGGGATAGACCCGAGTCGGTACGCGGAAAGGAAAACATTGAAGGAGAGGGCGCATGAAACGATGAAGATTTACAATATAGATTCCACGAAAGTGTTAACCCCGAAAGAGATTAGGGCTAAGATTGATTTGGTAAAAGAAGATAATTGGTTCGTGCGGGAGTTGGAACGGGAGAGCGGGGAGAAGACTTTCTTGCGGATATTCCGGGGGATGGACAGGATGCCGAAAGAAGCGGAGATCACGGCTGCCATGAAACGAATCGCGATGAAACTGCCGACGGTCGGGGTGTTGACAGGACACGGAGAGCGGAATATACATCAGGCGGGAGATCGGAATTATACTTCTTTCGGGGAGGATAAACATTTCCGTTATGCCTTGATGAACCAAGGATTCGAGATGCAGGAGATTTCTTTGGAAAAAGAGATTCCGGAGGAAATTAATATTTTGATCGTGGCGGAGATGCGTAGTTCCTTTACCCCGGTAGAACGGGAGAATTGGGAAAAATATATCGCTCGCGGGGGGAATCTGATGATATTGAGTGAACCCGGACGAGGAAGTATCATGGGCGAGGTGTTGGCTGATTTTGGGGTGCGGTTGATACCGGGAACTTTGGTAAGACAGACGAAAGATTTTAGTCCGGATTTGATTGAAGCCCGTCCGACTCAAGCGGCTGCCGGGTTGGTTTATTATTTTGATGCCATGCGTGCGCAAGGTTACTCCGTGACGATGCCTTCGGTTTCAGCTTTGGCATATGATGGGAACATGGGATATAACGTGACACCGTTGTTTGAAACGGATTCTTTGGTATGGAACGAATTGCAGACGACGGATTTTATAGATGATTCCGTGACTTTCGATCCCGGAACCGGAGAGGCTCAACAGAAGTATGTAACTTCTGTCGCTTTAACCCGTCAGATATGGGGGCATGAGCAACGTATTATGATTTTCGGTGATGCCGATTGTATTAGTAACGCGGAGCTAAGCATGGGACGTCAGGGGATACGGTCCGCGAACTATACGGTAATCATGGGAGGATTCTATTGGTTGTCCGACGGGGAAGTCCCTATTGACGTGCGCCGGGAGTCCCCGCGTGATAATGATTATAAGGTGAGCGGGGCTGTTGTCCGTTTCTGGGATATTTTCTTATCTTGGATTCTACCGGGCCTGATGCTTGTTACGGCTCTCTTTATTTGGTTGCGTCGAAGAGGAAGGTAGAAATGATGTAGTGTGCTATGATGGGTGACCGGGACAGTTTTTCTTGTCCCGGTCATTTTATTGATAAAAGTATTTTAATTATTTTCTCGTTTTAGGGAGAGGGGGGATAATGGTTTAAAAAATAAAACTCTCAAAAAAAACAATAAATGATATAAAATGCTTTTTTATCATTATCTTCGCCTTCAAATTAATGCTATGTAGTGAGGTATTAAAAGTGTTGTGATACAAGAGTAGTAATTCAAAAAAAGAATTTATGCGTAACGTATTATTGAAGGTGTTAGGTGTAGTCATTTGCCTGTTATGTATGTCGTGGGAAGTTGTGGCAGAGGGGATTGTCAAGGGAAAAATTGTTGATATGGAAACACGGCAGGCGCTTGTCGGTGCCACGGTTTACGTGGAGGGTGTTTCTGCCGGAACGGTGACGGACACGACCGGGTATTTTGAATTGAAGTTAAAAAAGACAGGGGAAGTCGTGTTGCGGTTCCGTAATGTGGGTTACACGGAATTGAAAAAGAAGGTCGTTGTCGGGGATAAAACAATCCATTTAGGTATTATCGAGATGGAGCCGGAAGTGATCGGCTTGTCCGACGTGGTGGTGACGGGCTCGTTGGCGATAGACCGGAAGACCCCGGTTGCCTTGTCCGTGATCACGGCTTCGGATATCGAGAACAAGTTGTCGACACAGGAGTTTCCGGAGATATTGAAAGCCACGCCGAGCGTGTATGCCACGAAGGAAGGTGGTGCTTTTGGTGACGGGCGTATTAATCTCCGGGGATTCGAGACGGAGAATATTGCCGTCATGGTGAATGGCGTACCGGTGAATGAAATGGAGTGGGGCGGGATTTATTGGTCCAACTGGTCAGGTTTGGCTGATGTAACCCGTATGATTCAAGTGCAACGGGGATTGGGGGCTTCCAAGGTATCCGTGCCGTCTGTCGGGGGATCTATTAATATCGTCACTAATTCAACCAACGCGAAGAGCGGGGCGTCTGTCGCGTATAGCGTGGGGAATGACGGGTACAATAAAGTAGCGTTCAGTGCTTCTACCGGGTTGAGCGAGAAGGGCTGGGCGATGTCTATACTGGGCTCAAGGACTTGGGGCGACGGTTATATACAAGGAACCGATTTCGTGGCTTATTCTTATTTCATTAATATTTCCAAACGATTGGGGGATAATCACGAGTTGTCACTGACCGCGCTGGGTGCTCCCCAATGGCATAACCAGCGGAATAGGAATGATAAGATGAGTGTCGAGGCTTGGAAAGAATTGAATGATACGAAATATAACCCGAGTTACGGTTTCTCAACTTGGATGGAAAAGAAGGTACGGAAGGTATCCGCTTATAACAAGTATCACAAACCGCAGATTTCTTTGAATCACCTTTGGCAGATAAACGAGAAGTCAAGCCTTTCGAACGTGTTTTACGTGTCTTTGGGTAGAGGCGGCGGATATGGAGGACGGGGTAATAAGGCTCATAAGAATGACTGGTATGGTACTTATGGCGGGAAGCCTACCACGAAGTTCCGGAACGCGGACGGCACGTTTAATTACACGGGTATCTATGAACTGAACGCGGCAAGTGTAACCGGTTCGGAGATGATTATGGCAATGAGTAAGAACGAGCATAATTGGTACGGTCTGATTTCTACCTATACGACAAAGTTAGGGCAGTATTTTGACGTGTATGGCGGTATAGATTTGCGCTATTACAAGGGGAAACACTATAATGAGATAGTGGATTTGTACGGCGGGAAATATTTTATTGACGATAGCCGTATGAATGTAAAATATAAGGCTGATGATTATTTATGGCAAAACGAGGAGTTGAAGAAGGGGGATATCGTTTACCGGAATTACGACGGGTATATGATGCAGGAAGGATTTTTCGCACAAGGGGAATATAACCGGGACGCGTTGAGCGTGTTTGTCGCGGGTTCTCTTTCAAATATTACCTATTGGCGGAAAGACCATTTTTATTACTCGAAAGCCGATGCTAAGTCGGATAAGGAGAACTTCTTGGGATATACTATAAAAGGAGGGGCAAATTATAATCTGACGGAGAATCACAACGTGTTCGCGAATATCGGGTATTTCTCCCGGGCTCCTTATATGCAAGGAGGTGTGTTCTTGCAACAGGACGTGAGCAACGAAACGAATCCGGACGCGGTGAACGAGAAAGTGTTTACTTTTGAATTGGGGTATGGGTTCCGTTCCGTTTGGTTGGATGCTAACGTGAATTTGTACCGTACCTCGTGGATGGATAAGACGTTGGCTAATTTCTTTGAAAAGAATGGAGAACGTGTACGGGTGAATCTGACGGGATTGGATGCGTTGCATCAAGGGATTGAGTTGGATTTCGAGTTGCGTCCGCTGAAAGATTTGAAGATTACCGGAATGTTTTCTATCGGGGATTGGTATTGGAACGGTGACGGTAAAGGATATGCTTATAATTCGTCCGGACAGCCGGTGGATAAGAATGGTCAGCCGGTGAGTGAAATCGGGGGAAAGGATCATGCTCAAAATATAGTTAAATTGGATGATGTTCGGGTGGGAAATTCAGCACAGACTACTTTTGCCTTGGGGGGACAATACCAGTTCTTGAAGGGATTGCATGTCGGAGTGAATTATTCTCATTTTGCTAGAAATTACGCGAAGTTTACACCTTCTTTAGCGTATGACCTAGGAGCGGAGAAGGCATTCGAGTCACCTTGGAGAATGCCGTCTTACGGGGTATTGGATGCCAATATCAGTTATCGTTTTCCCGTGGGAAAACTGTTCGGGGTGATGATTTCCGGTAACCTGAATAATGTCTTGGACAAAGAGTATATTGCCGATGCCGAGGATGGTAAAGATCATGATGAGGCATCCGCGAAGGTGTTCTACGGTTTCGGACGTACGTTCTCGTTAAGATTGAAAATTACATTTTAGTTCCAAAGTCCGTAAGGTCTTTAAAGTCCATAAAGTCATAAAATGTTGAATTATTTTATAATTTTGTGGGCTTTAAAGACCTTATGAACTTTATGGACTTTATAAACTTTTGACTATTATGGCTTTCATGAGTATATTGCAGCGTTTTAGGGTGTATTTGCGTCAGATTCTTGATCCATCGGATGAGCAGGAGCGGGAGGAAGATACCGTCGAGTCGATACGAAAAGGGATCGTGTTCAGGGGAACGAATCTGTGGGTATTGATTTTCGCGACGTTTATAGCTTCGTTGGGATTGAACACTAATTCCACGGCCGTGATTATCGGAGCCATGCTGATTTCTCCGCTGATGGGACCGATCATGGGAATCGGGTTAGGAGTCGGTATCAATGATTTCGAGTTGATCAAAAAGGCGTTCCGTAATCTGATGATAGCGACGATTTTCAGCGTGTTGACCTCTACCTTGTATTTTTTGTTGTCGCCGTTGAACGAGGCTCGTTCGGAGTTATTGGCACGGACGACTCCCACGATATACGACGTGTTGATTGCCTTTTTCGGCGGTATGGCGGGCATTGTGGCTTCTGCCACGAAGTTGAAAGGGAACGTAATCCCGGGAGTGGCTATTGCCACGGCATTGATGCCGCCCTTGTGTACGGCGGGGTTCGGGTTGGCGAGTGGTAACCTGACCTATTTCTTCGGGGCTTTCTATTTGTTCACGATTAACTCGGTATTTATCGCGGTTGCCACGACCTTGGGCGTTCGTTTGATGCATTTCTCGAAAAAGAAGTTCATGGATAAGGAGCGGGAGAAGAAAGTACACCGTATCGTGTATTCGATTATCTTCCTTACGATGGTGCCGAGTTTGTATATTACTTACAACATGGTGAAAACGAATATCTTCGAGACGAATGCCAGTCGTTTTATAAAGAATGAATTTAATTTCCCGAATACTTTGGTTGTCGATAAGATAGTCAAAGCGGAGCAACCGGAACGGCGGATTGAAGTTTCGTTAATCGGGAAAGAGATTTCGGAAGACGTGATTGTTTCGCTGAAAGAAAAGATGTTGCAATACGGGTTGGGTGATATTCCCTTAATCATTCAACAGGGATTCGGGAAAGAGGATGCCGGGTTGCAGAATGACGTGAGCAATATGTTGTTGCAGGATTATTATATGCAGAATAAACAGCGGATTGCTTCGCAGGAACAGGAGATTGTACAATTGCGTTCCCGCTTGGAGGCTTATCTGTTATACGACACGATCGGGCGGCTGATTAGCCCGGAAATAAAAATCCTTTATCCTTCGGTAAAGAATATTGCCATTTCCAAAGTGATTCGCAGCAGTGTCGATTCTTCTTATACCGATACGTTGACCATTGCAATTGTTGCCTTGGAAAAGCCTTTGGCTGTGCCGGAGGAAGAACAGTTGACGGCTTGGCTATCCGCGCGGGTTGGCGTGAAAACGCTGAAATTGATTAAAGAGTAATCGCTCCCCGGATAACGTATCGTACGGCTAAAAAGCTGGGTATAGTACAAAACATGATCCAGAGGAAAAAGTTCTGGTATCCCGCGAGTTCCTGTATGTAGCCGGAAATCATGCCCGGAAGCATCATGCCAAGAGCCATGAAACCGGTACAGATGGCGTAGTGGGCGGTTTGTTGCTGTCCCTTGCTGAAGAGCATCATGAAGTAGGTGAGGGCGGTGAAGCCGAAACCGTAGCCGAACTGTTCGACAGCGACACAGGTAGAAATGAGCCACATGGCGGATGGATGGGCAAATGCCAGATAGACGTAGACGAGGTTGGGAAGGTTCATGGCGGCGGTCATCCACCAAATCCAGTGCTTTAAGCCGTTTTTTGCCATAACGATACCGCCGAGGATGCCGCCGACGGTTAAAGCGATTAACCCGACCACGCCGTAGATGGTGCCGACTTGAATGGTGTCCAGTCCCAGTCCGCCCACTTCCGGGTGATCCAGCAGGAAAGGAGAGGCTATTTTCACGAGTTGGGATTCTGCAAAACGGAATAACAGGATAAATGCCAATGCTGCCAGTATGCCTTTTTTTTGAAAGAATGTAACAAAGGTTTCAAGGAAGGCTTTGAGCGGACTGCCGTTTTTCACGGGGACGTCGTTCTCCGGTTTTGGAAGTATAAACTGATGATACAAGAAGAGTAGGACAAAAAGGGTTGCCAATAGATAGAAAGTGATTGACCAAGCCTGCGGGACGGCAATCTCTTCGGGAAGAGTGGCGGAATATGTTTTTTCAAGCCAGCCGGCAAGCATAACGATGAGTCCCTGTCCGGTGAGCATGGCAAGGCGGTACGCCGTGTTGCGGATGCCCACGAAGAAGGCTTGCTTTTTGGTATCCAGACCGAGCATGTAAAAGCCGTCGGCAGCGATGTCGTGAGTGGCGGAACTGAAAGCGAGCAACCACATGAAAGCTAAAGAGTAACGAAAAGCATGGGGACCGGGTAAGGTAAGTGCTACCCCGGCAAGACCGCCCCCGATAAGGAGTTGCATGGATATTACCCACCAGCGTTTTGTCTTTACAATGTCTACCAAAGGACTCCACAGGGGTTTGATCACCCAAGGGAGATAGAGCCAACTCGTGTAGAGGGCAATGTCCGTGTTATTTATCCCCAGTCGTTTGAACATGATGACCGCGAGAGTCATGACGACGACATAGGGAAGACCTTGCGCGAAATATAGGGAGGGTATCCAAGACCAAGTAGAAGTATTGATTTTTGATTTCATGATTTGCGATTTAAGATTTTAAACTCTCTTCCGGCTTCGCCGTATTGAGCTCTCGCTCGAACTGGCTCTCGCTCGGTAACGTGAAAACAAGTTTCCCCGCTACTCTCGCTTACTCGCCAGTTTCCCTCTATAAACAGAGGGAGAGCTGAATTACTCACCGTTTTTGGGATGAGTCCCCAGCTCCTCCTCTGTTTATAGAGGAGGTGGCAGCGAAGCTGACGGAGGAGTTTTCATTTTCAATTTTCAATTCTCCATTTTCAATTGTTTCGATTTTAGTTCCGGGGAAATAATGTGTCAGTATCTCTTTGTAATTGTATCCTTTGGCACTCATGACAGCAGCACCGATCTGACAAAGACCGACGCCGTGTCCCCAGCCGGCACCTTTGAGGGTGAAACGGACGGGAGTTCCGGAAGAGTTTTTTTCAGTTTCGATGATAAAGGCAGAGCTGTATAAATGTGACGGCGAGAGGGCTTTTCGAATGATAAGTTCCTTGCCGATAACCATGCTTTTTTTCGAACCGGAGATGCGGAGGCGGATGATACGTCCCGATACGCCTCGTTGCAAGGGTTCGAGGGCGTGTATGATGCCGAAATCAATACCGAGTTTGGTCTTCACGAGGGCGGATAATTCCTCGGTTGTATAAGAAATCTGCCAGCGGAAGAAATCCTGTGTTTCTTGGTCGTAGTCGTTTAATACGTTGGAGAGTACTTGTTTGTCCCGCGTGTTGCAGAAGACATCCGGGGCAGAGGTAATCCATGCTTTGGCATGTTCCTCCCGTGAAAGATCCGGTACAGGGGTGAGGGAGGCACTGTCAATGACCTTTGTGAGGTACGGGTGATTGACGGGTTCCCACGTGTTGTCGAAACGCTCGGATACTCCCCCGCAACATTTGGAGAAACGGGCGTCACAAATCTCTTCTCCATAAAGAAGTACTTCCCCCCGGGTAGCCTCTATCGCTTGTTGCACGGCAGGGGTATATGCTTTGCTGATTCCTTGGTAACGTTGGCAATGATCGTCGGCACACACGTCGAAATGGTCATGGTCTTCCCGGTCGAACCAGCGGATATATTGGTTTTCATCTCGAAGACAAGATTGATAATCCGCGGTGAGTCGTTCCTTTTTTACTTTTTGGGCGATCAACCAACTGCGAGAGATAACGGCATGGGCTTTTAATAATTCAAGCGAAGAGGTGGCACTCATCTCGGAAGAAATGACACTCAGTAAATAATCTTCGAGCGGGAGAATATTGACGGCAGTCAGGTATTGTTGTTCGTCTAATATTTGTAATGCACCTTTGAACTTCTGGTTTTCCGTGCGTTCCCAATGAAAATGGATACCGATAACGACATCGAGTAAATCGAAATCAGCTTGCTCGTGATCATCGGGCGTGAGCGTGA
This sequence comes from uncultured Butyricimonas sp., assembly GCF_959596855.1. Lineage (NCBI taxonomy): Bacteria > Pseudomonadati > Bacteroidota > Bacteroidia > Bacteroidales > Odoribacteraceae > Butyricimonas > uncultured Butyricimonas sp. The sequence continues at coordinate 76,896 of NZ_CAUFYA010000012.1, read as the reverse complement.
AGCCGGAAGATATGGTTTGCTGTCCCGCGGAAGTTTGTAAGATTAATGCCTCCTCGTTTTTTATAACGGAACATTCCCCCGTGTAAGTTTGCTCCTCGTTCCGGTAGATACCGTTTAGACGGAACTTGATGCAGGGGGCGAAGAGGATACCGACAGATAAATTCATGAATTTACGATTTTAGATTTATGATTTTAGATTTATGACACACGTGCTTGCGCTTTTAAGACATTCGTAAATCGTGAATCATAAATCGTAAATTATTAAATTGTTCATCAGTTAAGGTCAGTTGGCCGAATAAGTCCCGCAGGAGGGGAACGTCGAGGCGGTTGAAGTCAGCTTCGCGGGGGGAGATGATTAATCCGGCGAAGTCCACGCAACCGGGGCTGAACAATATGTTATCCGCTCCCTCGGCAAAGAATTGCCATGGACGATGTTGACGGCGGGGGAATATGACGATTTGCCATTCCTCGTTCTCGTGCCAAGCGAAAAGATTAATCATGGGTTCCGGATCATTGGGAGTGACCTTGCCGATCATGTTTAAAATCTCATGGAAATTTCGTTCAAGAAGCTCCTTGTCGGCGGAACGGATGATGATGTTTTTGCGGATATAGTTTTCAATGCTTTCTACGATTAAGGTTTTGTCGGGAGTGGTAAATAAGATTTCTTTGCTACAATGGGTTATATCCGTTTCCAAAGGCATTTCATAACGAGGCGCCAGTTGGAAGTGAAAATGATCGGGAGCAGAGGCTCCGCTTCGGGGACCATTGTAAAAGATGGTATATTCCGGATAAGCGCGGGCGATGTTCAGCATATTTCCGAAATGCCCGGCAATGAGTTGCGGGATATGCTGTTTTGCCGGAACCGTGTAATGCCGGGAGAATATGGGATAAGGGTTCACCCGTATATCAAATGTCGGGTTATAATCAAAACTCTGTTGTTCCGGTGGCATATTCTCTTTGCACAAGAAACAAGCTCTCGCTTTAAGAGAGGCCTCGTCTATTTTTGCCGCGGCAGACAGTATCCTGTCCGGGTTGTGTTGTACGCGTATTTGGAAATCTCCAAAGTCTACCGAGCGATAAAACACCTGTTTTAAACGGTCGTAATTGTTGCTCGCTGTTGCCCAAACGGCTAATTGGTCTTCTAAGAATGGATCAAAAAACATGCTGATTTTAGATTTATGATTTTAGATTTTAGATTCCAGCCGCACAAATTCAACTCTTGTTTTGTTCATTTTCAATTTTCAATTCTCCATTTTCAATTGTTTGTCTCGCGAATAATTCTATCGTTCTAATCTTGTCTTTATAGAAATTGTGTTGATTTACCCGTTGAATGTCAAGGTCTGCATCGGAATTACCTTCCCAGCGGCGGCACAGGTATAGCGGTTCGTATACACGCCCTATCCGGTACTCCCGTGAAATGACCAGAGCGGTAGCGTAATCTTCCCCGTAGCTGACATTCGGGATTTTTATTTCCCGGAGTAAAGGGGTATAGAAGGCTCGCGGAGCCCCTAATCCATTTACGCGCAGGGCGTTGTTGCGTCCGTTGTCGGGAGTCCATTCCTTGTGGTCGATGATTCCCGGGGGAATTTCTTCCAGATTAAAATTGACCATACGGTAACTGCCGATGACCATAGCGCATTGTTGCTCGCGGAAAGTATCGACAATGGTTTGTAATACCTTCTCGTTGATATAGAGGTCGTCACTGTCCAATTGCACGGCAAAACGTCCGCAAGCCGGATGCATGACGGCGTGCGTCCAGCACCCGCCGATACCCAAATCCGTGCGTTCCGGGATGAGGTGAATCACTCGCCGTTCTTTTGAGGCGATGTCGGATATGATTCGGGTGGTGTTGTCCGTGGAATGGTTGTCAATGACAAGGATATTATATTTGAAACCGGTTTGTTGCGTGAGGACGGAGTGAATGGCGTCGGCAATGGTTTTCTCCCGGTTGCGCACGGGAATAATGACCGATGCTTCCGTCTCGAATGATTCGCGAGTCAGGTCAATGGCTTTGAATCGCGGGGAAAGATAGGCTCCTACCATTTTCAGGTGAGCCGTGCATGCCTGTTCCATTTCTATCTGTACTTCCCGGTTCCGGGGATTCACGTAATCAAATTGCTTCTCCCCGGAACGCCGGGTGTCCTGTTCTATCTCCGTGTACAGAAATTCGGGAATCCTGAAGATTTGCCCTTCCCGGGAGAGGCGCAGGCGCAGGTCGTAAAGTGCCGCGTACCGGTAATTCGTGTCCATTTCTCCAACGACTTTTTTGAACGTTTCTGTTTTTACAAGAAGCACGGAACCGAAATCGAAATCGTCACGAAGGCTCCCCGTCTGATATTCTATGGTCGGGTGGGGTGTGGGGTGTCCCTCGCGTTCCGCGTAATAATCTGAATAGAGCATGACGGCTCCGGTCGCCCGGGCGATTTGAACAAAACGTTCCTCGGCGTATGCCCCAAGCCGGGGAGAGGGAGATTTCGTGTAAAGAAAGAAATAGGGAGTATACACGGAATCAGCTATTTGCTTTAATGTTTCGGTGTTTTCAAAATATTTGCTGCTAACGCAAGAAATCTTTGACATAAAGAATACTATTTAGGTTGAACTCAAAGATATATTCTTTTTGCAGGAAAAGAAATATTTTGTTCGATTTTGTATTAAAATTAATATCTTTGCGTCGTTACTAAAAAGAAGATGTTGGAATTCCTCTGGAAAAAATATCAATATTTGAAGCATGGATGCTTGTTCTTTTTGTTGTTGTGCATAAGTTGGACGACGACAGGCAAGAATCTTGGCCCAGATTCATTGATATTGATAATCAGTTCTTATAACCCCGAAACCTCGCAGACATCCCGGAATATATCCGAATTTTTGGAAGAATACAACACCGCGAGCGGTAAATCTTCGGTGGCAATAGAGAACATGAACTGTAAGAGTTTTTCCGAGGCTTGCTCTTGGAAATCCCGGATGAAAGATATTTTGGCGAAATACACCGGCAAAAGTTTGCCCAAGGCGATTATCTTGCTGGGGCAGGAAGCATGGACATCCTATCTTTCACAGGATTCACTGACCTCTTTTCATATTCCGATTATAGGGGGAATGGTGAGCCGGAACGCCGTGTTGCTGCCGGAGGATGGGACGGATCTCGAGAATTGGGAATCGGAGAGTGTGGATGTTGTCAATGATAGTTTAAAGAATTTCCGTATTTTAGGATTCGCTTACGAGTACGATGTCGAAAAAAATATTGAGTTGATTCTGGATTTCTATCCCGACACGAAGCATATTGCCTTTATTTCCGATAATAGTTATGGCGGTGTTTCTTTGCAGGCTCTTGTAAAAGAGGAAATGCGGGAAAAGTATCCCGATTTGGATCTAATTTTATTGGACGGTCGGAAACATACCGTTTATTCGATTACCGAAAAAATCTCAACATTACCCGAGAAGACCGCGATTCTATTGGGAACTTGGCGAGTGGACAAGAATGACGGGTATTTCATGCGGAATGCCACGTATTCGATGATGATGACGAATCCGGGTTTGCCGGCTTTTACCGTTACTTCTATCGGTATGGGGTATTGGGCTACCGGGGGACGCGTACCGGAATACAGGACTGTCGGTAAGGATATTGCCCGTTTGGTCATAGGGTTGGAAAACCAGTCCGATTCGGTATTGTCCGAACAGGGGTTACAGATTATTCCCAATCAATATTGTTTTGATTACGAGAAATTGAGGAAGGGTAACTTTTTGAATAAAGAGGTGGCAAAGGGTGCCCTCTTCTACAACAAGAAGTTATCTTATTTCGAGGAATACAAGTATCAAATCATAGGGGTTGCGCTGGCATTTATCCTGTTATTGCTGGGATTCGTGTTGGCGATGTATTTTTACCTTCGCACGAAGCGGTTTAAGGATGCTTTGGTTGAAGCGCAAAAGGATAATACCCTTATTCTGAATAACGTGAACACGGGAATTAAATTTATTAATCCCGATTTCACGATCAAGTGGCATAATGGGGTTGATTTTACGGCTCTTATGGAATGTGTATCCAATTCGAAAGGGGAGGTTTGCTATAAAGCGTTACGGGATTTGGAGCAGCCTTGCCCGTACTGTCCGGCCGTTACGGCGATGAGAACGGGTAAGGTGGCGGACACGATTGTGAAACAGGGGAATTATTACATTTATATTCTGGCGAATCCGGTATTTGACGAGGAGAAGAATTTACTGGGAGTGGTGATGCGTCTGGAAGATATGACCAAGCAGAAGCAGATAGAGATTGAATTACGTCAGGCGAAAGAGAGGGCGGAGGAATCGGATCGGTTGAAATCAGCGTTCTTGGCTAACATGAGCCACGAGATTCGTACCCCGTTGAATGCTATCGTCGGTTTCTCCGGTGTGCTGGTGGCGGATGACTATGATGTCGCTACCCGTCGTGAATTTGTAGAAATTATACAGAAAAATTCGGATCTCTTGCTTCGGTTGATTAATGATATTTTGGATATATCCCGGTTGGAAACAGGGCGTTTGAAATTCTCGTTCGAGGAAACAGAACTTGTTTCGTTGTGCCAGAGCGTGTTGGCAACGACGAGTTATGGTAAGAAAGATGGTGTCGAATACGTGTTCAAGGCTTCATGTGAACAATATATGTTGCGGACAGACGTTCAGCGTTTGCAGCAGATATTGATAAACTTATTATCCAACGCCAATAAATTCACGACGCGAGGAAGTATCACTTTAGCTTTCGAGGTCGACGAGAAAGAAGATTGTATTTATTTCAGCGTGACGGATACCGGTTGCGGTATCCCGGAAGAGAAGCAAAAGAAGGTGTTCGAGCGTTTTGAAAAATTGGATGAATACGTGCAGGGTACAGGGCTCGGATTGGCTATTTGTAAATTGACAATCACCATGATGGGCGGTGATATCTGGATTGACAAGAACTACACGGAGGGAGCCCGTTTTGTCGTGCGGCATCCCTTGAAAGTGAAATTGGTTTCGGAAGAATAAGTCTTTAACTATCTCTGAATAGGGGTGAAACTCTACTGTCATGCGGCTTTCTTATGACTATTGGGTGACTATTGGGCGGCATCGCCTACATATCGCCTACATATCGCCTACATATCGCCTACTGTTCGCCCACGTTTTAGCAAAGAATATGCTTTTTTAACACCCGCTTATGATTTGCCCCGCTTATGATTTGTCCGGCAGGTTGGAAGATCGTTTTATCTTTCGCTTAAGATATACCCTAGTATAACGGTTGGTATACAACAAGTGAGGAGTGGAGGGGGAGTGGGCTAAATAGTGAAAAAGTGTTTTGTTTTTGTAGAAATGTTTGTATATTTGTAATGCGTAACATACTCAACGGCGGGGAAACCTGCCACAATGTGACAGGCATTTTTTGTGCCTGTTATCTCCATACGGCGGTTCCGTACCCCCGTGATGGAGTGTTAATGCATCCACAGCCGTTGAGGTGTTACGCAACGGGACAGGCGGAACCGTCTTTTTTTCTGCCAATAAAAAAGAAAGCTAATGGGGAAAGCAAATGATCGGCGTACCCGTGTGAAAGGTCTTTCGGGATACAAGACAAATGTACGGAAACTTGTGATTAAGGAAATTATTGCTAACTTTGTTTCAAAGGTCTGAGATAAAGGGTTATTTTCGAACATGTAATATACAGGGGTCTTATGCAATCGCGGAAGTCGGATATGGAGCTTATTCATGCGATTCGTGAAGGTAGCGCGGCTGCTTTTCATGAGTTGTATTCCCGTTATTCCAAAATGGTGTATCGTCATATTCTTGTTCGGGTAAATTCTTCTTTTGACGCGGATGATATTTTTCAAGAGTTTTTCGTCAAGTTTTGGGAGAAAAGGAGTTCTCTGGAAGTAACTTCTTCCGTGCAGGGGTATTTGATGGTTTCGTTGAAGAATCATATTCTAAACACGATAAAATTGGAACAAATCCGGGATAAACATCACGAGTTGGCGCAGGGTGAGAAGGAGGAAGCGGATGATTACACGTGGGTGAAAATTGTGGCGGAAGATTTGAATGACAAGTTAAAAGAGGTCGTCGAGGGATTGCCGCCTCGGTTGAAGTGTGTGTATATACTTAGTCGGGAACAAAATTTGTCAGTGAAAGAGATCGCTGGTAAACTTTCCGTGTCGGAGCAAACCGTTAAAAATCAATTGACTGAGGTGCTTCGGCGATTGCGAAATGAAATGATGCAGAATAATTTTTTATTTTAGAATAGTACTACCTGTCGCTCCGATTTGTCATATAATAAAGGACAAGAATTTATGAGCGTAAACGAAATATATGATTTATTGAAAAAATACCGGGAGAATGAATGTACCCCGGAGGAGAAAGAACGTATTATTCGGTGGTATCAGCAGTTTGAGCAGGAAGCCGAGCTATTGCCTGAAATCCCGCAGAGAAAGTTGGATCAATTGTGGAGTTCTATTGAAGACCGGGTAAACGGCAAGAAAGAACGACGCATCGGGTGGATATACCGCTGTGTCGTTGCCGCGGTTATTTTATGCTTGGTCGCGGGTGGCATTGCTTACTACAATCAAGGAGCGAAGAAAAATGGAGTGGAATTGGTTCAACAGGAGATACTTCCGGCAAAGGGAGTTGTCGTTTTGCAATTGAGTGACGGGCGTCAAGTCCCGTTGACGGAGGCGGTGACGATTAGGGATCGGGAGGGGATGATTATCAAGAATGATTCGACGAAAGTGCTGGATTATACTTTGGCGGGGGACGGTGCGGTACAGCCGGTGTATAATACAATCACGGTTCCGGCGGGGGGAGAGTATCGGGTACTTTTGTCGGACGGTTCGTGTATCCGGTTAAATTCGTGTTCGTCGTTGACATACCCGGTACCGTTTCACGGTGATGTGCGGGAAGTGAAATTAAAGGGAGAGGCTTTTTTTGATGTCGTGAAAGGTGTGAAGCCGTTTATTGTCAAGACCTCGAGTATGGATGTGCGTGTGTTGGGAACTTCGTTCAACGTGTCGGACTACGAGGATGACTATCAAGCCCAAACGACTTTGCTGGAAGGGCGTGTAGCTGTAAAAGAATATGAAATTGCGCCGGGTATGATGCTTGCCTATTCCAAACGGGACGGGCAGGTACGGACGGAGGAAGTGGATACCGATCTTTACGTGTCATGGATGAAAGGGAAATTCCGGTTTGAGGATATGCGTCTGGAAGATATTATGACCAAATTGAATCGTTGGTATGATTGTGAAGTTGAATACGCGGACGCCTCTTTGCGCGGATTACGTTTTAGCGGTGCCGCGGAGAAAGACCGACCGGTGAGTTATTTATTAGGGATGATCGAAACCGTCACGGACGTGAAGTTCAAGGTTTCGGGCAAGAAGATTTTAGTTATGAATAAATGAAAAACAGGGAGTTCTCACCCTCCCCGTTTAAATAATCAATAAACAGCATTCGCGAAGCGTGTCGACCAAACTCTTTTCGTGAATGAGTTATAAACTATAATAACAAAGGTATGAAAAAAAAATGGATGTGTAAAATTTTGAGGTACATGCGGAATCTATTTTTATTATTATTGATTTCAGCCTCTAGTGTATGGGCTAGGGTAGGATACTCGCAGGGAAAACAGGAAACTTTTAACGTGAAGAGCGGTACGATAGAATCGATCTTCAAGCAGATCAAGAAACAGAGTCAGTACGAGTTTTTCTACAACACGTCGATTCTGGACGTGAAGAAAGACGTTGCTTTGACATCGACGAGCGGCACGTTGGAAGAGATTTTGGAACAGGTGTTGGGTGATAAATATGTCTACACGGTCAGGGATAATTATATCCTGATCTCGGAGAGAAAGACGGTATTACCGGACGAAGTAAAGAAAATCACGATAAAGGGTGTCGTGAAGGATAAAAAGGGTGAAACGCTACCGGGCGTGTCCGTTCTGTTGAAGGGTACGGCTATCGGGGTGGCAACAGATGTAAAGGGTGAGTTTACGTTGACCATTCCCGAGCAGGATACGATCGTCTTGCGGTTTTCTTTCATCGGGATGAAGATGAAAGACGTGGTTTACAAGAAGCAGGACAAACCGCTCACGGTGGTGTTGGAGGAGAGTTCGACGGAGATGGACGAGGTGGTCGTTACCGGTTATCAGGAGATTAAGAAAGAGCGGATGACGGGATCGGTAGAGGTGGTTACCTCGAAAGATATCGCCAATAAAGGGTACACCAGCGTGGAGGACGTGTTGAAGGGACAAATGGCGGGAGTCGCGGTAATGAATCTTTCCGGACGACCGGGAGCCCAAGCCCGTATACGGATTCGGGGTATCAATTCGCTGACCGGCGATACGAATCCGATCTGGATCGTGGACGGGATGCCGCTCACGGGAAATGTTCCCGAGGTGAGCATGGGTGGTACGGAGTTCGAGGAAACGGTGCTGACGAGCGGTATCGGTAATATCCCGCCGGATGATATCGAGAGTATCACCGTGTTGAAGGATGCTGCCGCCACTGCCATTTACGGTTCCCGTGCGGCGAACGGGGTTATCGTGGTGACGACGAAGCGGGGAACTGCCGGGCGGTCGTATATTAATATACAAGCCTCTTACGGTTTGAGCGAAGCCCCGGATAATCGCCTGAAGATGATGAACACGAGGGAGAAAATCGCTTTCGAACGGGGTATATATGAAGATTTCCCGGGATTGAATATCGGGGGACGGGTATATCAGTTGTTGAAGAACGTGGATAACGGTTTGATTTCAAAATCGGATGCCGAGGCGGAAATTGAGAGGTTGAGTAAAATCAACACGAATTGGTTCGATAAGATTTTCCGGGTGGCGCAGACGCAGAATTACAGTATCTCACTTTCCGGCGGTAACGAAACGACACAGTATTACGGTAGTCTTTCTTACCTGTCACAAGAGGGTGTGATGCCGAACAACAAGTACGAGAGCATGGGTGCCTCGATGAAATTGACTCATGATTTTAATAAATTCCTGAGGGTTCATTTCGATGTGCGAAGTAGTTTGCGTAATGACCGTAGTTCCGCCTCTCCCGTGAACCCGCTGGATTACGCGACTTATGCCAATCCTTACGAGCGTGTGTATGACGAGAACGGGGAGTACGAGTATGACCGTAGTTCTTATTCCACTTTGAGCGCCATAAAGGACGGGTACAAGTATGATTTCAATATCTTGAAGGATATGAACGAGAACACGACGAAATCAAGATATTTGAGCAATCAGGTCAGCTTGAAACTCGAGTTCAAGATTCTGGAAGGATTGATGCTTTCTTCCATGGGGACATTCTCGAGTTCGAACAATCACTCGAAGAAGGAATTGGTCCCCGGCTCGTATGCCTCGAAAGCCTCTTCATGGCTCGCGGGATTGTACTCGGAGGGGGAGGTGCCGGACGAGATGAATAACGGTATGATTCGGGAATCGACTTCCCGTTCTCAGCAATGGACGATTCGCAATCAGTTGGAATTTGCACGCGGATTCTCCGGTGAGGATCATTATATCAATGCTTATTTCGGGCAGGAGGTTTCTTCTTCAAAAGGATACGGTTTCACGAGCATGATCCCGGAATGGAGTGATGTCTACGGGGTGGCTACTTATCCTGATTTGACAGGATGGACGTTGAAATCGGCTTTTAAAAATTCGTTATCGAGTCTGGGATCTCATTCCGAAACGCAGGATAGAAGTGTATCCTTGTTTATGACGGGATCTTACAGTTATAAAGACCGCTACGTGTTTCAAGGAAGTGCCCGTTTGGACGGGGTGGATATTATCGGGACGAAGAATCGTTTCTCTCCGCTTTGGAACGTGAGTGGCAAGTGGAACCTGCATAACGAGGCTTTCATGAGTCGATTCGGTTTTATCAATCAGTTGGCTTTCCGGGTTTCTTACGGTTTTGTCGGAAGTATCGACCGCAACGCTTTGCCTTTCTCTGTTTTGCGTAAGGTAGATAATTTCTCGTATAACGGAGAGAAGATTATGGATCGTTACGATCCTTCCAATCCGTCGATCAAGTGGCAACGTCAGGAGAACCGGAATATCGGGTTCGACGCGTCGTTGTTTAATAACAGGATAAATCTGGTCGTGAATTATTATAATAATGATACGCGAAATCTATTGGACGATAAGAAGATAGCGGCATCCACGGGACGTCTTTCCGTGGCGGCGAACGTGGCATCGGTGAATAATAGGGGATGGGAGATTAGCTTGAGAACCCTGAACGTGCGGACGAATGATTTTAGTTGGGTTACTTCCGTGAACTTTACAAAGAATAAAGATAAGGTCACGGATACCTACTATCAAGAGTTGAGCGAGATTTCTGCCAGCACAAATTCTACTTTTGAATCTTTGTATAGTTTGTATATTCAGGGACAACCCGTGAAGGCGTATTATGGCTATAAATACGCGGGCGTAGACCCGTACACGGGAAATACGTTAGCTTACGTGGACGGGTTTGATGATGACGGTAATCGATTGGGTACATTGAACGCGGAAGGGAAGTACGTGTATAATATGGATAATGATTTGACTACGCAATTAGCTAACGCTTCCCGGGGATATTTGGGACGGAGTGATCCGCCTGTTACCGGAGGTTTTACGACTCAATTCAATTACAAGAGGTTTAGTCTTTTCGCCCAATTCACTTACATGACGGGGCATCTGGCCCGCTCGTTCCAGTATTACTCCGGCGGGACGGCTTATGCCGCGGCGAAGAATGTGCTGAAGATTGAAGCGAACCGCTGGAGAAAGTTGGGAGATCAAACCGATATTCCCAAGTACGGCACGAGTAGGACGGAGTATTTATACCAGTTATTTGATTTCCGCTTCGAGAAGGGAGATTATTTGAAATGCAACAATATTTCTTTCGGGTATAATCTGGAACCGGAGTTATGTGCTAAATTGCGGATCACTCGAGCTCGCCTTAACTTTAATATGTCTAATGTTTTCACGTTGACGAAATTCAGGGGAATAGACCCGGAGACGAAAGGTGCTTTTACTTACCCGAGTGCTCGCTCGTATACTGTTTCGTTGTCAATAGGTATTTAATTTGAAGGTTATGAAAAGAAATATATTTTTATTGTTTGTCATGGTGTTTTTCTGCGGGGCGTGTGCTGACTTTTTGGATATGCCTCCTAAAAATACGAAAGTAGTTTATACTATCAGTGATGTCCGGGATGCTATGTCCACGTTGTTGTTCGCGACAACATCCTCGAGTTATTGCAAGGGATACGTGAGTAATGGTGTACGGTTTAATGATGAATACGTGCAGTACCCGTTCACGAGGCGTAATAATGTATCGTCCATTTTATACACGAACGATTTGGATATGGTTAATTTCCTTTTTGACGATTTTGCCAATCCTGCCCGCGGTGGTCAGAATTTTGTAAAGGAATACGGGGAGATTAAGAACTGGGAAGGATATTTATTTCCAAGTGAGCTATGGAAGGAGGTCTTTGTTTCTATCGGGTACATCAATATGGTGTTGAAAGATTTGGAGAATGTGCCGGATTATAATAAAACGGATGGCGAGAGGATATCGGGAGAAGCGAGGGTGATCAGAGCTTATTATTTACTTCGGTTGAATCAGTTGTTTGCTCCATATGACAAAAACGAGTACGGTATCCCCTTTAATTTTGATGCTGATGTGGTTCAAGGCGGGAAAAGATGGAAACAGACGGATTTGTACGCGAAGTTAATCGGGGAGATTATGGATGTTCTGGCGTATGAAACAGTGCCTGACGAAGCTTGGAATATATTTTTTAATAAAAGGATAATATACGCTATTCTCGCTCAAACATATCAATTTAAAGCAGAGTCTTGTGCGGCGGAAGATGATGATTGGAGTAAGGCGGAATATTACGCGAAGGAGGCTAGAAAAAATGAACGTGTAGAAAATACGGTAGACGAACAATTCGAGTTGACGACGGTTCCTTTCGGGAAAGGTACGACGAAACCGCATAAGTTCGCTTTATTGCGTTTCGCGATATACGCTTACGGGGGGAATGATTACGCTCCATGGGGAAGACCGGAACAGTTGTTGGTACAATGTCCTTCCGAGGAATTGTACGGCTTGTATGATGCGAATGATATCCGTCGCGAAGTTTATTTCAAGGAGATTGATGGTAAAATATACGTGACGAGGTGGCAGGCGACGGATGATCATAGCGCTAACGATGTGCATGTTTTATTCCGTTATTCCGATTTGATGTTGATTGAAGCGGAAGCTCTTGCCCGTCAAGGGAAAGATGGGGCGCTGGAATTACTGAACGAGTTCAAGCGTAGCAAGATTCCGGGATACACGGGGTATACAGGTAATGACGTGATCGGTGAGATTCTGAAAGAACGTCGTAAGGAGTTCGCTTACGAGGAGCAGATGAATTGGCTGGATATGAAACGGACAGGGGTAAAAGTTACGCGTCAGGCAAAAGACGAGGCGACGAATGAAGTGAAAACGTACACTTTGGAAAGTGACGATTACAGGTACACGTTCCCACTACCTGCCGATTACGAGTTGATGTACAATAATATACCCCAGAATCCGGGTTGGAAGTAATAAATGTAAATGAGAATATTATGAGATATATAATCGTTTTTTTAATCACGATGTTGTTTTTGACCTCGTGTGAAAAAGAAGAGAGTGTGATTTTTGATTTGAATATTTCACCGGATGAAATTTCAAGAATCGAGTTACGCGGGGATCATAAGACGTTAGTGCCTAACGGAGTCAATAAGATGGGTTTCCGTACTTTCGTGTATGCCAAGAGAAAGGTGATGGCGTATGGTCGGGATGAAGACACGAAAGAATTTTACGGGAAAGAGATCGAGGAAGAGTTTTTGGTTCCTTCGGATCAGTTACCGGCGGACTACGTGAAAGTGTATGACGGGAATGGTAAGGTGGTGGAAGGTAATTATTATTCCACGACGACGGATGCCCCGGGGACGGTGTTACAATTTTACGCGAAAGGGGGAAATCTTGAAAGTAATCGGTTGGATATCACGATTCGGGAGTTGCCGGACGAGAGTTACGAGGAGATCGTGATTCCGGTTGTTTTCCATATACTCGTGCCTCCTGCCACGGCTGCTCCCGGTTATGATTTGAGCGTGGAATTTTTGGAAGGGCAACTTCAACGGGTGTCCGATGCTTTTAACCGGAAGATCACGACAGACCCGAATGCCGGAAACGCGAAGGTCGTGTTTAAATTGGCGACCTATGATTACAACGGGTTGAAAATGCAGGAACCCGGAAAGAATATCGTGGATATTTCGGCAGCCGATTTCACGGCAATGGGAACTTCCTCCACGAAGACTACCCAGTATTTGGCCTATATTTTGAATAAGAAGAAAACGCTTATCTGGGACCCGAATAAGTATATGAATATCTGGGTCGCGAGATTCACGACTTCGACTTCAACGACGGGTGCTTCGACGTCGTACAGGATGTTGGCTCCTTCGGTGATACATTCCGACTATGATTTGGAATCTATCCCGGGATTGACCATGAAACATATGGATAGTTTCACGGTAAATGATGTAACGGATTGTCGTGATGTCGGATTTATGGTGAATTTGGCGGCTTTGTTGTCCCCGTCAACAGTGCAAGGGAAGAATGAATTTAGTCTGGCAACTCCGGTGGCGGAGTATTTCGGGATACTTCAGACGAGGTGTGACAAGTATAGTTATTTGAACCCGGATGGGGATAGCGACTATTGTCCGGATACTTATAGTTTTGACTATGGTTATTATCCCACTGTTTATAAAGGAAATAATCTGGACGGTCAACCGGAGAATGATCCGACCCGTCCCATGGAGTATTTCACGTCCTTTAATGTGCTGGATATGTATAGTTACAAGAATTCTCTCTCTGTCGATCAAGTGAAAAGGTTGAGAATGGTACTGGAGCGATGTCCTTCCCGTTGGGCTTACAAGTCCGATTGGGCATTTACCGGGGGAGATTGATGTATTTTTAGGAGGTATTGATAGTTGAGATTTGAACTCTCTCCGTCGGCTTAGCTGACGGAGAGAGTTTTTAGGAATAATTTGTTGCCGGAATAGTACTTTCGGGTGTTTACAACTGTCTTTTATTTGATGTGATTACCGTGTATTAAAACAGATGTATGATGAGAAGAATATCTTTTATTGTTTTTTGTTTGAGTTTATTGTTCGGGTGTGGTGAACAACAGAAGTTTATCGTTTTGGGAGAGGTTGATGGAATGGAGGGGGATACACTTTTTCTTGCGGCTCGAAATATTGAAGGCCAATGGGATACGTTAGGTGTGGCGGTTGTCGAGTCCGGGATATTTAGATTTGAAGGGAGTGTCCCGCGGCCTTTAATTGCACAAGTACAAGGGAAATCAAGACGTCAGGTGTTGCCTTTGTTTTTGGAGAATCAATCTTTTCATATTTATTTGAATAAGGGGCAATTCGAGCAATCGGAAGTGAACGGGGGCGGGCTTCAGAAGAGTTATAATGAATTTATGATGCAAAAGGCGGATATATATAAAGAGATGCCCGAGTTGGAAAAGGCTTTTGCAGAGGCACGAAAAGCGGGGGAGCGGGAGACTTGTCGGCAGTTGATAGAAAGAAATGATGAGTTGGATTCTATTTACGGGGAAAGTGAATTCCGTTTTTTGAAGGAACAAGGGAATAGCTTACCCGGATTGTATGTCGTGTTCAAACAGAACCCGAGAATGAGATTCGAGCGATTGAAGCCGATGTATGATTTATTGAGTGACGAGATGAAGGATACTCCTTACGGGAAGATTATCACTCAACGTTATTTGGATGCGAAAATAACAGCGAAGGGGGAAATAGCTCCCGATTTTACATTACTGACACCGGAAGGGGATTCGTTATCTCTTTATTCGGTGAAAGCGAAGGTGAAAATACTGGATTTCTGGGCATCGTGGTGTGGACCTTGCCGTGCGGAGAATCCTAATATGGTGGCAATATATCACGAGTTCAAGGAGCGGGGATTGGAAATTATCAGCGTGTCATTGGATTCAAACCGGGAGGCTTGGTTGAAAGCGATCAAGGAAGACGGCTTGACGTGGAGGCACGTGTCGGACTTGAAAGGTTGGCAATCGTCTGCTGCACAGTTGTATAAGATTAGTGCGGTTCCTTCTGTTTTCGTGTTGGATGCTACCAATAGGATTGTGGGGAGTTACGTGAGAGGGGAAAATATAAGGACTTGTGTACAAGGTTTATTATGAGGTACTTGGCATGGAAATATTGAACGCAAAAAACGAACGATTAATGAGTTTCAAAATTATCTAATTTTTAAACATTATCCAAGAAGCTTGGATTTTTTTTCTATCTAATTATCAATGTTTACGAGTTCTGTCCGGAAGATTAAGAATATCTCTTTTTTTAGCTCATTAATCGTTCGAATATTTATCTAAAAAGAGAGGATTGTGCCGGATAGAGCGGACATTGAAATTGTAAATGATATAAAGAAAGGGAGTGTTGCTGCTTTCCACGAGTTGTATTCCCGTTATTCCGATATGGTTTATCGGAATATTCTCGCTCGTGTAAATAATTCCTTTGATGCGGATGATATTTTTCAGGAGTTTTTTATACAAGTATGGGAGAAAAGGAGTTCTTTTCTGGTTACTTCTTCCGTGAAGGGTTATCTTTTGATTTGGTTGAGAAATCATATACTTAATTCAATAAAACAGGAACAGGTGCGTGATAAGTATCAGGGAAAATGCGCACCGGAGGAAACAGACGATTACACGTGGGTAAAGATTGTATCAGAAGATTTGAACGAGAATATACGACGGATTGTGTCGGGTTTCCCGTCCCGGCTACAATGCGTGTATATGCTTCGTCACGAACAAAATTTATCCATAAAAGAGATTGCCGAGAAATTATCAGTTTCGGAGCAAACTATTAAAAACCAGTTAGGTGATATACTTCATAGACTTCAACATGAAGTGAGACAGAAAAATTTTTTA
Organism: uncultured Butyricimonas sp.; assembly: GCF_959596855.1. Lineage (NCBI taxonomy): Bacteria > Pseudomonadati > Bacteroidota > Bacteroidia > Bacteroidales > Odoribacteraceae > Butyricimonas > uncultured Butyricimonas sp. Next base: position 60,957 of record NZ_CAUFYA010000012.1, on the reverse strand, counting down.
TTTTCTTTTTAGTACTTTTTGCTCCCCGGAACTGTCTTATAGGAAAAGAAGGTGAAAAATGGGGACAAAAGAAATATATGATCTTTTAAAAAGATACAGGGAGCATCAATGTACGCCTGAAGAAGAAGAACAGGTTATGCGTTGGTATGATCAATTCAATGATGATGTCGAGAACCTGCCGGAAATACCCGAAGGTAAATTAGCCCAATTGTGGTATTTCATTCATCGAAGGATAAGCAATATCACCCAAAAGCGTCGTGTACTTGTATCTTCTCGATATGCCGCGGTGATTGCCATATTATTTATCGTGGGGGCGGGTGTATTTTATTTTAACGAAACACGGAAACAAGAACAACCGGGGTTAGCAAAACAGGATATATTACCGGCAAGAGGAATCGCGGTGTTGCGATTGAGTGACGGTCGGGAAGTACCTTTGGATAAAGTGTCTATTATCCGGGATAAAGAGGGTGCGATGATTAAGAATGATTCTTTGCAGATATTGGATTACACTTTAGCAGAAAAAAGATCGGAACTCCTTTATAATACGATCACTGTACCCGCGGGAGGGGAATACCGGGTACTTTTGTCCGATGGGTCGAGCGTGCGATTGAATTCTTGTTCTGCGTTGACTTATCCGGTAGCTTTTGCGGGGGATGTGCGGGAAGTGAAATTGACGGGGGAGGCTTATTTCGATGTGGCTAAATCGGATAAACCTTTTATCGTGAATACCGCGAATATTGATGTACGGGTACTGGGTACTTCTTTTAATCTTTCCGATTATACGGCGGATCATGAGGCTTCAGTAACATTGGTTGCCGGGAAAGTATCCGTGCGGGGACGTGATGAACAAAAAGAGTTTAATATTACCCCGGGAATGAGGTTTGAATATAATAAAGAGAACAAGCAGGTAAAGTTGGAAGAGGTTGATCCGGAGCTTTATATTTCATGGATGTTGGGGATTTTCAAATTTGAGGATATGCGTTTGGAGGATATTATGGTCAAACTGAATCGTTGGTATGATTGCAGCGTGGCTTATGAGGATAGTACATTGCAGAATTTACGTTTTACAGGAGCCGCGGAAAAAGATCGCTCGGCAAGTTATTTACTTGAATTGATAGAAACAATTACGGATGTGAAATTCGAAATAAACGGAAAGAATATTTTAGTAGAACATAAATAAAAACAGGGAGCTCTCACCCTCCCTGTCTTTATGGATAACAACATTCACGCAAAAGTTTACCAGACGATGTACGTGAATGAGTCATGAACTTTAATTACAAATGTATGAAAAAAAAATGGATCAGTAAAATTTTGAGGTACATGCGAAATCTATTTTTATTATTATTGATTTCAGCCTCTAGTGTTTGGGGTAAAGATTGTTATTCCCAAGGGGCACAGGAGATTTTCAATGTGAAGAGCGGGACGATCGAGTCTATCTTTAAACAAATTAAAAAGCAGAGTCATTACGAGTTTTTTTATAATACGTCAATTTTAGACGTGAAAAAGAGTGTTGCGTTGGATGTGCAAAACGGAACATTGGACGAAATTCTTGAACAGGTTTTGGGGGATAAGTACGTGTATCAAGTGAAAGATAATTATATCTTGATCTCGGAAAGAAAAATGACGATACCCGATGAGGTGAAAAAGATCATCATAAAAGGTATCGTGAAGGACAAGAAAGGTGAAACATTACCGGGTGTATCCGTCGTGTTGAAAGGGACTACGGTCGGTGTGGCTACAGATGTAAAAGGTGAGTTTACGTTGACTATACCGGAGCGGGATTCTATCGTGTTGCGCTTTTCTTTTATCGGGATGAAGATAAAAGACGTGGTTTATAAAAAGCAGGATAAGCCGATCGTGGTTATTCTTGAAGAGAGTGCAACGGAGATGGAGGAAGTGGTGGTAACCGGTTATCAAGAGATCAAGAAAGAGCGGATGACGGGATCGACGGAAACGATAACGTCAAAGGATATTATGAATAAAGGATATACCAGCGTGGAAGAAATTTTAAAAGGTACTATGGCGGGTGTGACTACGATGAGTATATCCGGGCGTCCGGGAGCACAGGCTCAAATTCGTATCCGGGGTATAAACTCTTTGACCGGAAGTTCCGATCCGATGTGGATTGTTGACGGAATGCCTTTACAGGGGGATGTGCCTGAGGTTAGCATGGGGGGAACCGAATTTCAGGAAACGGTGTTGACCAGTGGTATCGGGAATATATCCCCGGATGATATCGAGAGTATTACCGTGTTGAAGGATGCCGCCGCCACGGCTATTTATGGTGCCCGTGCCGCGAATGGAGTGATTGTTATTAAAACAAAACGAGGGACTGTCGGGCAGTCTTACATCAATATTCAAGCAGCCTACGGGTTAAGCGAGGCCCCGGAGAATCGATTGGTGATGATGAATTCCCGGCAGAAAGTTGATTTCGAGAGAAGCATTTACGAGGATTTTTCTTCTTATAATTTGAGTGGTCGTGTGCAACAATTACTTCGTAATGCGGATAACGGAATCATCGGTCGGGCAGAGGCAGAAGCTGAAATTGAGAAGTTAAGCAAGATTAATACGGATTGGTTTAAAGAAATTTTCCGGGTTGCTCAAACTCAGAATTATAGTGTGACGCTTTCGGGTGGAAATGAACGGACGCAGTATTACGGAAGTCTTTCCTACATGACACAAGAAGGCGTGATGCCGAATAATAAATATGAATCGGTGGGTGCTTCACTAAATTTCACGCATGATTTCAACAAATGGTTACGGATTTATTTTGACGTCAGAAGTTCATTACGTAATGACCGTAGTTCCGCATCTGCCGTGAATCCTCTGCGATATGCCACGTATGCCAATCCGTATGAACGTCTTTATGATGAAAACGGGGATTACGCGTATGATAGAAGTTACACATCAGAATTGAGTACTGTTCGTGACGGGTATTTATATGATTTCAATATTCTCAAAGATTTGAACGAGAACACGAATAAGACTCGTTATTTAAGTAACCAGTTGAATCTTAAACTAGAATTTAAGATTATCGAGGGACTGATGTTTTCAACAATGGGAACATTGTCAAATTCAAACAATCATATGATGTCCGAACTTTTGCCCGGATCGTATACTTCCAAATTAACTTCATGGGTAAAAAATATATACGACAATGAGACTCCGGATTATCTGAATAAAGGTAAACTCTCCGAGTCTACTTCCCGTTCTCAAGGGTGGACCATTCGGAATCAGTTGACTTATGCACGAGGCTTTTCTGACAAGCATTACGTGAATATATTACTCGGGCATGAAGTGTCTTCCCAGAAAGGTTATAGTTTTGCCAGCATGATTCCGGAGTGGAATCCGACATACGGTATTGCTACATATCCGGATTTGACAGGTGTAGAAATTAGTTCGAAAGTGTCTTTCACGAGTTTAGGGAGCCATCGCGAATCACAGGACAGAAGCGTTTCTTTCTTCGCCACGGGATCTTATAGTTATGAAGATCGTTATATTGTTGCCGGTTCGGCACGTTTGGATGGTGCGGATATTATCGGGACAAAAAATCGTTTCTCTCCGCTATGGAACGTGAGTGGAAAATGGAATTTGCATAACGAATCTTTCATGGAGGACGTGTGGTTTGTGAATCAATTGTCCCTGAGGGCTTCTTATGGATTTACCGGAAGCATTGACCGGAATGCATTGCCATTTTCACTTATGAGTAGAAATTATTCGGCTTATTATTATGATGGGATGGAGCTAATGGATGAATACATACCGGGTAATCCTTCGATCAAGTGGCAACGGAAAGAAGATCGTAATTTCGGATTCGATGCTTCGCTGGTAAATAACCGGATCAATGTAAGCGTGAATTATTATAATAATGATACAAGGAATTTATTGGATGACAAGATGCTGGGGTATTCGTCCGGGAAAAAGAGTATCAAGGCAAACGTGGCATCGTTGAGAAACACGGGTTGGGAGTTTTCGCTTAAAACATTGAATATCCGAACGGATGATTTTAGCTGGACGACTTCTTTTAATTTCGCAACGAACAAAAATGTTGTGACAGAAACTTATTACAAGAGTGTGGATGAATTGCCCGTGAGCGTACATTCCAATATGAGCTATTTGTATAGTTTATATATAGAGGGAGAATCGGTATCTGCGTATTATGGTTTTAAATACGCTGGAGTGGATCCGGCAACAGGAGGAGCTTTAGCGTATATTGATCGTTTGGATGAAGAAGGGAACCAGTTGGGGAGTTTGTACAAGGACGGACGCTACGTGGTGAATATGGATGCAAATCCGACGGGGCAGGAGAAAATGTTATCCAGAGTATTTTTGGGTGAAAGTTATCCGCCTTATACGGGTGGTTTCAGTACTTCATTTACTTATAAAAGCCTCAGCCTTTCTGCTAATTTTTCCTTTATGGCAGGTCATCTTATTCAATCATTCCAAAGTATGACAAGTGGCGGAGATATTTATGCTACTTCACAGAATGTGTTAGCGCTGGAAGCTAACCGATGGAGAAAACCGGGAGATGTTACAGATAAGCCTAAATATCAGGAGAGTAATTCTTCTTATTTATATGATATCTACGATTTTAGATTTGAAAAAGGGAATTATCTGAAATGCACGAATATTTCTTTGGGTTATAATCTTTCCCCTCGTCTTTGTTCTTTGTTGCGTTTGACGCGAATGCGTTTGAATTTTAACGTGTCTAATGCCTTTACATTAACTAAATACAGGGGAATAGATCCGGAAAATAATGGTGCATTCGGGTATCCTAGTGCAAGAAAATATAATCTGTCAATTTCTATTGGTATATAAAATCAAAATGATTATGAAGAGAATATTATTATTTATATTGACAATAGGTCTTTGTATGACCGGATGTAAAGATTTTTTGGATATGCCGCCAAAAAATGTAAAAGTTATTTATACGACAGAAGACGTGAAAGAGGCTATGAGTTTGTTCTTGTATGCAACGGCAAATTCAAATGCAGGTGGCTATAATCAAATGGTAAGTTATAACCTTGTTTATTATGCGGGAGGAAGAATTATTTATCCTTTTTCCAGATACGTGAATATCTGTGCGGCAATGGCATCGGATGATGTTGAGATGTTGGGGTTTGTAAACCAAAATACGGATAGTCCAGCCCGTGGAGGATATACTTACAGGAATGAGTTTAGTGAAATTAGAAATTGGGAGAGTTATCGGTTTGCGAATCAGACATGGAAGGCTACTTTTCTGGCGGTGGGATATTTGAATAATGTGCTGAATGATTTGAGTAAAGTTCCGGATTATGACAAAACAGAACACGAAAGGATTTCCGGGGAAGCGAGAGTGATTCGGGCATATTATCTTTTTAGACTAAATGCTCTTTTTGCTCCTTATGACAATAATAATTATGGTATTCCGATGACGTTTGATGCCGAAGTGACTAGCGGTAGTGCCAGATGGAAGCAAACAGATATTTACAAGACTTTGATTCATGAATTGACGGAAGTATTGGAATATGAAACTGTGCCTAAGATTTCGTGGAATATATTCTATAATGAGCGAATTATTAAAGCAATTTTGGCGCAAATTTATCAATATAAAGCAGAATCATGTGCCGGAGAACCCGATGATTGGAGTAAGGCGGAAACTTATGCACGAGAAGCTCGTGATGGGGCACGGATTGAAAATACAGTAGATGAACAAAAAGAGTTAAATTACGCTCCGGCAGATCAAGCTTATTATACGTTGGATAAACCTCACCAATTTGCCTTGTTAAGAATCGCTCACCCGGGAGACGGGGGAAATAATTACGCTCCTTGGGGTACACCCTCTGATCCGCAACAAAGGGTAAACCCGGAATTGTTTGCGATGTATGATGCAGAAGATATTCGTGTTTCAGTTTTTTTCAAAATTATAAATAACACTCCTTATTGGGTGAAATTGCAGAGTCGCGGAAGTGTAGATGTATGTAGTGAAACCCATCCTTTGTTTAGGTATTCGGATTTACTTTTGATTGAAGCCGAGGCTAAGGCTCGTCAAAACGCTCCGGAGGCTCTTTTACTGCTGAATGAATTTAAGAGTAGTAAGATTCCGGGGTATGCGGGATTCCAAGGAAGTAATGTATTGGATGAGATTTTGCGGGAACGGCGTAAAGAGTTTGCTTTAGAGGAACAAATGCGGTGGTTGGATATGAAACGTTTGAGGGTGTCTGTAACTAGAGAGGCTTTGGATGACGATAATATGTCGCAATTCTATACATTGGAAGCGAATGATTACCGATATGCACTACCTATTCCGGAGGAAGCGGAATTGATGTATAATAATATTTCTCAAAACCCGGGTTGGCCGGCAAGTAAAGAAGATTAAATTGTTGTGATATGAAAAAGATTTTACAATATATATTAATATCGATTCTTTTTTGTGCTTGTGCAAAAGAGGAAACTGCAATTTTGGATTTTGAAGCATCTGTAGATGATATTTCAAGGATCGAGTTACGAGCAGATCATAAAACACTTTTGCCTAACGGGGAGGCAAAAATGGAATTTTATCCATTTGTTTATGGTAAAAAGAACGTGATGAAGTATGAGAGAAATGAAGAAGGAGAGTATATTTCCGAAATGGTTGAGGAAGAGTATCTGATCCCGGATGACCAATTACCAAAGGGATGTGTTAAGGTATATGATCAAGCAGGGAACGAAATAAAAGAGAATGTCTATTCTACGATAACAGAAAATCCGGGAACAGTTTTAAATTTTTATGCGAAGGCAGGTGCGATTGAAAGTAATCGTTTGGCAATAACAGTTCGAAATTTGCCGGATGAATCATACGATGAAATTGTTGTGCCGGTGGTATTTCATATGTTGTTACCTCCCGCATCGGCCGGTCCGACGTATGACATTTCTCAAGAATATATGGAAAAAGTTTTGGAAGAGGTAAATAATATTTTTAATAAACGGATAACAACAGATCCGAACGGCGGGAATGTGAAATTGACATTTAAATTAGCGGTTTATAATCCTTCCGGAATGAAATTGCAGGAAGCGGGAAAGAATGTAATAAATTTGTCCGCTTCAAATATAAAATATATCGAGGACGAAAGTTCAAGTTCAAGTAATTTGTCCACGGGCTATAACAAATTTATTGTACGGTATAAAAGTACATGTATTTGGAACCCCCAAAGGTATCTGAATATCTGGTTGACTAGATTCTCCACGAATACAAGTGAATACGGTACATATTCTTATAAAATGGCTGCCCCGACAGATATATATTCAGATTATGAAGCGACATCTATTCCCGGTCTATCTTTAACAACAAAGGATGAATTTACGGCATCTGATGTGGTAAGTTGTTTGGACATTGGGGTGTTGATAAATTATATGACATTTTTGAATCCTTCTGTACAGGGAACAAATACTTTTACTTTAGCGACAGTGTTAGGAGGGTATTATGGATTGATGTTTACAGATCAGAATCAAAATGATGATTGGGTTGATGGAGATAATGATTTTTGCGAGGATACTTATTATTTCTATAGTGATTATTCTTCAAGTGTTTATAAGAATACGCGGTTGTATAGAGAAGATGCTGAAGGTATATATGACTGGTTTACATCATTTAATGTGATGGATTCATATAGCCGTAAGAATTCCGTAAGTGTAGATCAAGCATTACGAATGCGTATGGTATTAGAACGCTGTCCCTCTCGTTGGGCTTATAAATCTGAATGGGCGTTTACCGGGAAGTAATAATTTTAATAGTGTGTGTGAATCTCCCTCCTGTTTATTTGACAGGTTGGGAGATTTTTTGTTCGGAAAACACTCAGTATGTCATACCAAATAGCCATAGCGGGATTTTATTCCCGAAGCCGATTTCGGCATTGTCAAATGCGATGTAGCTATCGGGGATATCTTTGATTTGATTATATGTTTTATTTTTACCCCCTATTTCAAAAGTGTAGGTATCATCAATGATAAAGTCTCCCTTGGGAGGGATATTTAAATGGTGCAGGACATTCATTTGATTGGCAAAAAAAGTTTCCCGTTTGTTGCCGTCATTGATATTGGAACTTGTTAGGGCATATAACAGGTTTGTATTGTCGAGATAGATTTTTTCAGGTTTGTTTAAAGAATTCATCCCTTTTTGGGAAGACGAGATCATTTTTATTAACCTCGCTTTTTCTAGGAAGCCAAGATATTTGATCGTGGATGCCCTGTTCGTTTCTATTTCAGAACTGAGAGAGGTCATGTTAGGACAGAATGGAACGAGGGACGAAATGATCATCAACATCTTTTTGAGTTTCAATAGAGTCGTGTATTCTATATTCTCGATGGCGGGTAGATCGTTATCTAAAATAGTATTCACGATGTTTTGCAGGCGCAGGGAGTAATTTTTGACATTCTCTTTGTAGAACGGATAGTATCCATGTTTCAAGTAATCGTCAAACAGGGGGAGGATCTTGATTTCTGACGTGATTCTGGAAGCGATGTTCACGTGGTCGTTTAGAATTTCCGGTAAGGAAAGAACCGGATAGTTAATGTCTTTCTCGAAATTCAGGTATTCCCGCAACGAGAGACCGTGAAGGTGATAGTGAATGGCTCTTCGGGAGAGGTCTGCATTCGATTTGTATATTTCCAGTATGGAAGAACCTGTGAACACGATATGTAATTCGGGATAACTGTCATAAATATTTTTTATCTCGATAGACCAGTTCGGGTAACGGTGTACTTCGTCGAGGAATAGATGAGTTCCCCCGTAAGCGTGGAATTGTTCGACAAGATCGACGAGAGAATTCTTGGAAAACCAGATATTGTCGAGACTCACGTACATCGCTTTGTTCCTGTCCGGAAAATTCATTTTGATATGTTGCAACAAGAGTGTCGTTTTTCCAGTCCCGCGGGCTCCTGTGATGCCAATCAAGCGATCTTGCCAGTCGATTTCGTCGTATAGATACCGACGATATTTGACGGGTGTTGAATCTACCAACCGAGTGTAATTCCGAACAAGTGTTTCCATGATAAATTTGTTTTTTGCAAATATATAAAATTGTACCTTCAAAAGAACGTTTTTGGGCATAAATTGTTCCTTTGAAGGTACAGTTTTAATGTGATAACGGTGTTATCGAGTATAAAAATCTATTTGCTTCTTAATCGCACGGGTGCAAACCGGACAGAAGTCGTTGCCGGACAGGGTGTTCATCAGGCAGTCGGGAACGGGACGGTAGACTCCTTTTTCAACGTAACCTCCGCCTTCATAGACACCGAGTTTTTTCAGGTTTTGGCGATCGATAGGAGTCGGGACCGGGGTATCCTTGTCGAGCATGTCTTTCCATTTTTTGTTGAAATTGACAAGGGTGGTTAAGTTGGGTTCCCAAGGTTCGACGCCTTTGGGGTACATGTCGTTGTAAGAACTGCCGATTTCGACATATTCGTCGCCCAGACCGGCAAAAAGATGTCCGAACTCGTGGACGTAAACTTTGGCGGCGTGCAGGTTACCGTTGATGCTGATGCCGTAGTGATTGTAAATAGCGCCTCCGCCGTATTTCTGGGTATTGGCTATGATATAAATAAAGTCGTAAGGCACATTGGCGGCAAGGTCCCGTAGGCTTTTGTGATCGTAAGTCATGATATACCGTTCGGAATCGAAGGTATAGAATGACGAATTCAATATCGTGTTTTTCCAGATGTATTCACCGGGGATGTCAACGCCGGATTCTTGTGAAGGGGCGAGTACGGCACGGACGTTAAAGCGGTTGCGATTCTCTTTATAAGGGGAGAAACTGAATAACCCTTCCACGAAGCGTTGGCAATCTGCTTTGAATTGTTCCATTTCTTCCGCGGTGTATCCTTCGGGAAGAAGTACGATGTCTACTTTATGGGCGGGGTTGCCGGTGTAGAGCACGTCGAACGTGGGGTATTGTAAGCGACGATCCTTTTTGATAAAATAGCTGTCAACATCCACGGCGTATTCGAATTTCTTCACGAGTTTGCCTTTCTTGTTCCGGCTACATATCTCGATGCGAACGTCATTTTTCGGGAAGGGCATCACGACAGTTTCCAGACAACAACGGCGTGTTATCTTCGCCTCGTCGGTGGTTTGCCATTCGCCGAAAAGGGTGCAGTACCCGCGGGAATAGATAAGTTGGTTAGTGGCTGCGTCGTACACGTTCACGTAGTAATTCCCGTAGAACATGGTGTCAATTAAATTAACCTTAGAACCACCCCAGTAGGGTTCTTCGAGAAGTTCCTCGAAATAAATTTCTTCATTCTGACTATCGCCACAATGGGCATAATCCATGCGTAATGTTTTGTTGTGGAAATACTTGTCGAATTGAGCCCACGAGAAGTTCGCTTGTAAGAGTAATACTATGCAGGCGATAAGAGTTATTCCTTGTTTCATAGACTTGTTATTTTATAGTGATTGTTTTACTGCTTTATTCCTTGTAATATACCCGTTTTACGCGGTGGGAAATACCCGTGAGAATTTCATAAGGGATGGTTCCCAATTGTTCCGCCAATTCGGTGACAGGGATGTGTTTCCCGAATATTTCCACTTCATCACCGATGGTGGCATCCGTGTCGGTGACGTCGATCATGCAGGTATCCATACAGATATTCCCGATGATGGGTACCCGTTTTCCTTTCACGAAGACGTGTCCGACACGATTGCTCAAGTGGCGGTTCAGACCGTCGGCGTATCCCACGGTAATGACCGCGATACGGGAGGGACGGGTGGTAAAGCTTTTACGACCGTACCCGATGGATTGTCCTTCCGGTACTTCCCGGATAGAGGAGATGTATGTCTTGAAACTGCTCACGGGTTGGAGGGGGGCATTGGTGGCACTGATCCCGTGTAGTCCGATGCCGAGGCGCACCATGTCAAAATGGTATTGTGGAAAACGTTCGATACCTGCGGAGTTCAAGATATGACGCCATATCTTGTAATCGAATCGGGCTTGTATATGTTCCGTCATACGCTCGAATAACTGGATTTGACCGAGCGTGAATTTGTCGTGTATCGTTTCGTCACTTCCGGCGAGGTGCGAGAAGATCGACCGGATATAGACGGAGCGTTCCGAGCGGAAGAAGTCCAACAACCGGGGTAAATCTCTCTCGTCAAAACCGGAGCGGTTCATGCCCGTGTTTAGTTTGATATGCACGGGAAAACGTTTGATGCCGTGTTTTGCCAGTGAACGGTTGAAGTCTTCAAGAATATCCAAGGCATATATTTCCGGTTCGAGGTTGAACATGATCATATTGTCGAACGCCTCCCGTTCGGGATTCATCACGGCGATAGGAATGGTGATTCCCGCGGCACGTAATTCAATGCCCTCGTCCGCGAATGCCACCATGAGATAGTCCACCCGATGGTATTGCAATAGAGAGGCAATTTCCCGGGAGCCGCTTCCGTACGAGAACGCTTTCACCATGACGGCGATGTGCGCGTCGGTCAGGGAACGGAAATGATTCAGGTTATGAACCATGGCGTCCAGATCGACTTCCAGTATCGTACCGTGGGATTGTTTTTGCAGGAATCCGGCGATAAACTCGAATTGGAATACCCGTGCCCCCTTAATCAGAATGACCTGATCTTTGAAATTCTCCCGTTCTTCTTGGCGCAGGAAATGTTCCGTGTCCTCGTAAAAGCGGGAATTGGGGGCGAAGTCATGGCGGTGGTCACTTAAATGTTTCCCGATACCGATAAATAGTGAAACATTGGCTTGTCGTAGCGTTTCGGCAATGGAAGGATATAAATCGTCGGCTTCTTTGCCGGAATCCATGAAATCGGAAAGGATGACTACCCGTTCTTTCGAGGTGTCTTGTGTAGCCAGAATGTTTAAGGCTAACTGAAACGAGGAAGGATCCGAGTTATAGTAGTCATTCACGAGCGTGCAATTGTTGATGCCTTCCTTGATTTCAAGGCGCATGGCTATTGCCGAGAGTTGTGCTACCCGGGAAGCGATGACTTCGGGAGCGTATTTTTTCAGCAGTAAAACGCAGACCGCGTTCATGCAGTTCTCGAGTGAAGCGATGTCGGCGAACGGGATGTCAAGAATAAACGACTGTTGCCCGTGTGTAACTTTCACTTCCCGGTGGTCGGGAGCCATATTCACGGTTTGCACTTGTACGTCGGCTTCAATTTCTTCGCTCCACGTGAAGAATGAAGTGGTGGTTGGTACTTGTGTGCGGATGAATTGCATGACATTTCCCGCTTGTCCGATCACCCACCGGCACGTGGTGAACAGGCGGGCTTTTTCTGCCAGTTTCTCTTCCCGGGAAGAGAAATTCTCGTCGTGGGCATCACCCAGATGCGTGAATATCCCGATATCCGGACGAATCATATGTTGGAGTCGTTGCATTTCTCCCTTTTGGGATATACCTGCCTCGATAATGGCGATGTCTGCTTTCGTGTCGATTCCCAGCAAAGAGAGCGGTACGCCGACTTGCGAGTTGTAACTTCGGGGGCTGCGATACACGGTGTGGTCGTTAGCCAATAATTGATACAACCACTCTTTCACGACTGTTTTGCCGTTGCTTCCCGTGATGCCGATAACCTCCGCCCGTGATTGTCTGCGATGATAGGCGGCCAATTGTTGTAGGGCGGTCAGGACATCTTTGACAATGATGAAATTCGCTTCCGGAAGATGGTCGAATTCCGTCCGGTATTCACTGATGACGAAAGCCCTTATTCCGTCAGAGTAAAGCGTTTGTATGTAATCGTGACCGTTGTGGTTATTCCCTTTTAGTGCAAAGAACAGCGTGTGTTCCGGGGTGATTATAGAACGGCTGTCAATGCTGTATTCCGTGATTTCGACCGGAATACCTTGTCGTAATTCTCCTTGTACGATGTCGGCAATCTCTTTCATAATTGAAAATTGAAAATACACCAACAAAGCTACTTATTTTAGATTTTAGATTTTAGATTTTAGAGGGGAAAATTTCTAGCGTTCGTGTAGGTGCATGAATGGGCTTCAATTAGAGTAATGGGGCGAAAAGACGGGCGAGGGATTCGCGGATTTTATCTCTTTTCGGACGGAATTTCCATTGATGGAGGCTGACTTCGTGGCTTCCTTTCAAGTCGTTGAGGAAGTCGGACCCGAGTTGGCGGCTGACGTTACGGTCGTAGAGGATGAGGTTGACCTCGAAATTTTGCTCGAAGCTGCGGATGTCCATGTTGGCGGTACCGACGGAGGACACGAGCCCGTCCATGACGATTACTTTGCTATGGTTGAATCCTTTGCGATACTGGAATACCCGGACGCCGGCTTCCAGCAGTTCTTCGATATAGGAACGGGTGCACCAGTAGGTCAGCAGGGAATCCGATTTGTACGGTATCATGATACGGACATCGACTCCGCTCATGGCGGCGGTTTTTAGCGAGTTGATGGTGGTTTCCCCCGGCATGAAATAAGGCGTGGAGATGAAAACGTATTTTTTCGCCATGTTGATAAGCGTGAAATAAGCCTGTTGGATGGAAGTCCAGTCGCTGTCGGGTCCGGAAGCCACGGTTTGAATCACCACGTTGCCGTCCGCCTTTTTGTTCGGGAGGTATTCCGCCTTGTTCAGTAGAAGTTCCTGCCGCACGAAATACCAGTCGAAAAGGAACACGACTTGAAGCGAGGTAACGGCTTCTCCTTTGACTTTCAGATGGGTGTCGCGCCAGATTCCTATGCCGGGTAACCCGTACAGGTAACGGTCCGCGAAGTTCAGACCGCCTATGAATCCGGTGTCACCGTCAATGACGATGATCTTGCGGTGATTGCGGTAGTTTGCCTTGTTGGTGAACAAGGGAAAACGCACGGGAAGGAACGGGTAAACCTGTATGCCTGCTTCCCGCATTTCACGGATATAGCTTTTGGGTAATTGCCATGAACCTACGTCGTCGAAAATCACTCTGACCTCAACGCCTTCTTTCGCTTTTTGGATTAAGAGGCTCTTCAATTTGTCGCCGAGTTCTCCTTTCTCGATGATATAATATTCAAGATGGATGTATTTTTTAGCTTTGGCTATGGCTTTGAAAATAGAACCGAAAGTTTCTTCCCCGTTGTTCAGAATCTCTGCCGTGTTGTTGCGGGAGAGAAGTGCTTTGCTGTTATTGAGGAGCAAGGTCATCAAGGGCTTCACGGCTTCCATGTCGGCTTTCTTTAGTAGTTCGGCTTTCTGGATGCGTTGTTTTTGGTCTTCGCTCATGTACTGCAACCACTTGAAGTCACCTAATCCTTTCATGGAGAACATCTTGACCTTGCGATAGTTCATGCCGAAATAGATATAGAACAATAACCCGAAACCGGGTGCGAGCACGAGCACGAGTATCCACGCCAGAGTACGTACCGGATTTCTGTTTTCCAGTATAATCGTGTAAATGATAGCCAAAATAGCCAATATATATAACACGACACCCACGTCCGCCACTATGTTTACCCAGTTCGCCAAATTAATTTTCAATTTTCAATTTTCAATTTTCAATTAAACCGTATCTTTGTTTTATGAATACGATGTTTAATTTACAGCAATACGCATTACAGGAACTAAAAGATACCTACAATGAGCATGAAATAAAATATTTGTGTTCACATCTTTTTTGTAAGATGTTGCATTGTACAAATATAGAAATACATCTTAATAAATACGAATTATTGGAGAAAAGGTTTGTTGATAATTTTGTGGCGATGGTGGCGGAATTGAAGACAAACAAACCGGTTCAGTACGTGTTGGGAGAAACAGAGTTTTTGGGTGTTGATATTCAGTTGAATAACGAAACGTTGATTCCGCGTCCCGAGACGGAGGAGTTGGTGATGTGGGTTGCTGGAAGTGGTTTACGCGTGGGGGCCAAGGTACTCGACGTGGGAACCGGAAGCGGATGTATTATTATAACCTTGGGTAAAATGATACAGGGATTGGAGTTGCATGGTGCGGATATTTCCGCGGAGGCAATCCGTCAGGCGAGAGAGAATGCCCGGATAAACGGGGTAGAGGTGCATTTCTATGAAAGGGATATTTTGCGGCATGAAATGTGGGATTGGCCGGATTTTGACGTCATCGTGAGTAATCCTCCTTACGTACGAATTTCGGAGAAAGCTTTGATGCATGAGCGGGTGTTGGGGTATGAGCCGCATCGGGCGCTTTTCGTGGCGGATGAAGACCCGTTGGTATTTTATCGGGTAATAGCGGAATTCGGGCGTTCGCGTTTGAAATCCGGAGGACTCCTGTTTTTCGAGATCAATGAGGCTTTCGGGAAAGAGATGCTCGATTTACTTTCGGGTATGGGATACCGGGAAGTGGAGTTACGGAAAGATATTCATGACAGGGACAGGATGATAAAAGCGAAATGGACGAAGTGATTCAATGATTTACGATTTTAAATTTGATTAAGTGGACGCGAAGAAGGCTTTAAATATAGTGGCGGGGCAATGCAGTAAGAAAGAATATTGCAGTGCTGACGTGTTGGCTAAATTGCGGCGTTGGGAGTTGCCGGAGAAAGATATCGCAGAGATTATGGCATTTCTGGTGAAGAATAGATTTTTGGATGATACCCGTTTTGCCGAGGCCTATGCCCGGGATAAGTTCCGTTTTAATCGCTGGGGAAAACTGAAGATCGCGCAAATGCTGCGCCGGAAACAAGTTGCAGATAGTGTTATTGGGCAAGCGCTTGCCGCGTTACCGGAGGAAGATACGGATGCCACCTGTATGGAGTTATTGCGTCAGAAGAACAAGAGTATAAAGGACGAGGAGCCTTATAAGCGAAAAGCTAAACTCATTCGTTTTGCCCTGAGCCGGGGCTTCGAGTACGAAACGGTTAACCGGTGTTTATCCCATCTCGCTCACTTTCTCTAGGGCGTCCATGTCCGTGATCTTGATTTGCTTGCCGGAGAGTTCCACGATACCTTCCGAGGCAAAGTTGGATAGCGTGCGGATGGCATTGGAGGTGGTCATGTTCGACAAGTTGGCGATATCTTCCCGCGAGAGGCAGATTTTTAACGTGCTGTTGTCATCCTCGAACCCGTAGGTATCTTTCAGCACGAGTAGGGCTTCTGCCAAACGCCCGCGGATGTGCTTTTGGGTGAGGGTTACCGTGCGACGGTTGGAGAATCCCAAGTCCGTGGCAAGTGCCCGGATAACGTTCATGGCAACATCCGAGTTGCTGCGCACGATACCGAATACCAGTTCGGTTTTCATGATACAGACGATAGAATCTTCAAGGGCTTCAGCCGAGGCAATATGGTTTTCCTCGGCGAAGAAAGCCCGATAGCCGATGAAACCCACGGGCTTTGCCATGCGAACGATTTGTTCCCTGCCGGCGATTCCTTTTTTCATGATCTTGGCTTTTCCGGTGATAAGACAAAGCAACCCGAAAGGTTTATTGCCTTCCTCGTATATCAGATCGCCTTTCCGATACATTTTGCAAATGGTGGTCTGGCGAATGATACTTTTACTGCTTTCGTCAAGATTGGCAAAAAGAGAGTTGGGACTGTCAATGCAAATGTTGCAATATTTTTTATGTAATTCTTTGTCTTTAATCGTTCTCATGGCTTGTTCTTTGTCTGTCGTTTACAATTTAGCTGTGAGTGGCATCCGACGCCCGCTTCCGAAGGATTTCTTGCTTACTTTGAGGATCGGGGGACACTGTGCCCGCTTGTATTCGTTGCGATTTACCAGCGCGAGAGTCTTCTCCACGAGCGCGGGGGCGAATCCTTGTTTGATGATATCTTGCTTGGATTGATTGTCTTCGATGTATAATTTTAGAATCGCGTCCAGAATATCATATTCGGGGAGCGAGTCTTGATCTTTTTGAGCGGGATGGAGTTCTGCCGAGGGGGCTTTTGTGATGGTGTTTTCGGGTATGAGTTCCCGTTCCCGGTTGATATATCGGGACAGTTTGTACACTTCGGTTTTATACACGTCGCCTAACACGGAAAGAGAACCGCACATATCCCCGTACAAGGTGCCGTAGCCAACAGCAGCCTCGCTTTTGTTCGAGGTGTTGAGCAAAATATGCCCGAATTTATTGGAGATTGCCATCACGAGTGTTCCCCGGATACGGGCTTGCAGGTTTTCTTCCGCCACGTTGAACGGTGCGTCTTTAAAGACGGGTTGCAAGGTGGAAAGGAATGCGTCGTATATCTCTTTTATCGCGAGAGTTTCATGTGCTATTCCCAGATTCCTCGCCAAATCGACGGCATCCTTCACGGAATGGTCGGTTGAGAAGCGGGAAGGCATCAGTATGCCTAACACGTTTTCTTTCCCGAGTGCCTCGACTGCTAACGCGGCAACGAGAGCGGAATCAATTCCGCCGGAAAGACCTAAAACGGCTTTGCTGAACCCGTTTTTACGGAAGAAATCCTTGATGCCCGACACGAGAGCGTCATGAATCAGTGCGATAGAATCCCGTGCAGCCTCTTTTACCGGGGCGAGGTTTTCCAAAGCGTTGGTATCGATGAGTATGAAATCTTCATCAAAGGCGGCTCCTTTGGTTACAAGTACGCCTTTTTTGTTGAAAACGAGAGTGTTCCCGTCGAATATGATAGAGCTGTTGGCTCCCGTGTGATTTAACGCTATCACGGGGCATTTGTGCTCCCGGGCGATGGAAGAGAATACTTCTTTGCGATAGGCATAGCTTTCTGTGGTGAACGGTGTGGGGCCCACGTGAAGGATTAGCGTGTCGGTCTTTTCGATGACGTTTGATTCGTATTCGTCGAAAAGGACACGGATGTTTTGATTCATGTACCGCAAGGGAGAATTCGATTCGTCCGCAATAAAATAGCGGCTCTCGTCAAAAATATCGTAGTCGCTTAGCACGGTTTTGTTGACACCGCCCCGTACTTCACGGTCATACATGAAGAACATGGCGTTGTAAAGTACCCCGTCTTCCAAGTCGAGATTGGGGCAACCCACTAGAGCGGCGATATTTGTACATTGTCCGGCAATTTTTTCGATACTGATGCGACATTCATTCACGAAATATTCTTTCTCGAACAGGTCTTGCGGGTATGCACCGCATATCGCGTGTTCGGGAAACACGACCAGGTCTGCTTTTTTTGATTTCGCTTTTTGTATGGCGGCAATGATAAGGTCCCTGTTTTTGGAGATGTCGCCGATATGATAGTTTATTTGAGGTATTGCTATTTTCATTGTATCCTGCACGTTATATCCCTCGTGGGGATGGTTGATAAATTAAAATGATAACTCTTTGGCAGCTCACTTTGTTATTTGTCGCAAAAGTACGAATTTTGCACAAGATAATAAATAAGTTATTCATGAAGTTTGTTGATAATGGATAAAAAAGAGTTGCGTAAGCAGATAAAGGTTTTAAAAAATCAATATTCCCCGGAACAGAAGGTCGAGATGTCCCGTCCGATTTGGAATGAACTGGAACAAAATGTTTTTTTTAAGGAGGCGCATACCCTTTTGGCGTATTGGTCGATGGATGACGAGGTGTTTACTCATGATTACGTGGTCAAGTGGGCGGGCGAGAAGAGAATTTTGCTTCCTTGCGTGAAAGGGGATGTTCTTGAATTGCGGGTGTTCGAGGGTATGGAATCTTTGAAAGCGGGAGAGTCCTTCGGGATACTGGAACCCGTGGGAGAATTGTACACGGATTACGATTCCATTGATATGATTGTCGTGCCGGGTGTCGCTTTTGACCGGCAAGGAAACCGCTTGGGGCGGGGACGGGGATACTATGACAAGATATTGAAAGAAACTCGCGCGGCAAAGAAGGTCGGTATTTGTTTCGATTTCCAGTTCGTGGAGGAAGTGCCTGTCGATGAGTTGGACGTGCGCATGGATTTGGTTGTACACGGGTAAAGGGCAAGAGGAGGTAAACCTAATACGATAGGTTGTCGGTAGATGTCGTGTAATCTTATAGAGAACCCACTGTAATCCTACCCAAGAACTAGGGTAATAAGTACATGTTGCCGATGTTGCTTTGTATTAATTCCGGTGTTTCTATATTGGAGATAATAGGAACGCCGGGGGAAGAACGGAGCAAGACCGGAGATAGGGTAGGATTACGGTGGGTTCTCTTTAGGCTATGATACAAAAATGGCTGCATCAATTTTGACGCAGCCATTGATTTTCCTTTTTTATGATGATTAAGCTTCTTTCGGAGCTCCTACAGGACAAACGCCAGCGCAAGCCCCGCATGAGATACATTCATCAGCATTGATTTGGTAGTGGTCATCACCCATAGAGATTGCTCCTACCGGGCATTCTGGTTCACATGCTCCACAAGAAATACAATCATCAGTTATTACGTAAGCCATTTCTAAAATTTTTTTTTGTTAATAATGCCGCAAAAATATAATCTATAATTGAAACAAAAAATTTTTTTCAGGATAAAAAGGGTTATTTTCCCTTATTTATACCCATTGTAAAATGGAATAGTCCATAAGGTCTATAAGGTCAGTAAAGTTCATAAGGTCATAGGGGGGGGGCGAGGGCAAAAGCGCTTCAACGCTTTTGCCCTGATTTGAGTTGTGGTTTCGAGAAATATTTTATACCTTTGCGGCGCATTTTAGAGTACGGGGGAATTTTAAACGTGTAATGGGAATGCGGATATGGCTTAGAACCCCGGGGCAACAATCCGTGTTTGAGTAGCACAACAATTTTAGTAATATGCAAGTATTTGAATTAAAAGGAGAAGTAAGAAGCGACGTAGGTAAGAAAGCTACTAAAGCAGTAAGAAACGAAGAAAAAGTTCCGTGTGTTCTTTACGGTGGTGAGTCTAACGTTCATTTCGCTGTAAAAGAGCGGGATTTAAAGAAACTTCTCTATACTCCTAACGTGTATTTGGTGAATCTCGTTCTTGACGGTAAGTCTTATGATGCTGTGATGAGAGATATTCAATTCCACCCGGTATCTGATAAAGTATTACACATTGATTTTTACCAGACGTTTGAGGATAAACCGGTGGTAATTGAAGTGCCTGTTAAGACGACGGGACATGCTGCCGGAGTTCAAGCCGGAGGTAAATTGGCATTGATTACCCGTAAGTTGAAAGTGAAGGCTCTTCCGAAAGCTGTGCCGGATGAAATTACGCTTGACGTTACTTCATTGGGTGTCGGTAAAGCTATCAAGGTACAGGATATCCATATCGAAGGTATTGATATCGTGAACGCGAAGAGTGTTGTTGTCGCTCAAGTGAAATTGACAAGAGCTGCAAGGGCTGCACAAAGCGCTCAATAGTCGTTTGAAAAAGTAGAAAGATGAAATATCTTATTGTGGGATTAGGGAACATTGGTCCCGAATACCAGAATACACGACATAACATCGGATTTAGAGTGTTGGACGCCTTTGCTAAGGCGTCCAATGCTGTTTTTGAAGATATGCGTTACGGGGCAGTAGCCACGGTGAAGTTGAAGGGGCGGACTCTGATACTGTTGAAGCCGAATACGTACATGAACCTTAGCGGGAAAGCCGTGAGTTACTGGATGCAGAAGGAGAAGATTGATTTATCGAATCTTTTTGTAGTTGTCGATGATTTGGCCTTGCCTTTCGGAACAATACGCCTGAGAAGTAAAGGTAGTGACGGGGGGCATAACGGATTGAAGAGTATCAACCAATTGTTGGGAACACAGGCGTATACCCGTTTGCGGTTTGGCATCGGTGACAATTTTCCCAAGGGAAGACAGGTGGATTACGTGTTGGGGGAATGGAGCGATGGAGAGGAAGAGCGATTGCCTGCCATGTTAAAACATTGTGGCGAGGTGATTGAAAATTTTGTTTTTATCGGGGTGGATAAAACGATGAGTCTGTTTAATAATTTACGATTTGAGATTTAAGATTTACGATTTTAAATCGTAAGTTTACAACTTGAGTATTGTAATTTAAAGATATAGACAGTGGAGAAGGTTAGAATAGATAAATGGTTATGGGCAGTCCGGATTTTCAAGACCCGTTCATTGGCTGCCGAGGCTTGTGGAAAGGGACACGTGTCTATCGGGGATGCGCACGTGAAGGCTTCTCGTGAAGTGAAAGTCGGGGACACGGTAAAGGTGCGGGTCCCCCCGATTGAAAGGGAATATCTGGTGAAGCAAGTAACGGATAAACGGATGTCTGCACAATTGGCAGTCGATTTCGTGGAAGAAACCACTCCACAGGAAAGGTTGGATATCCTGCGAGGTACTCACATGCAATTCGAGGCTCGTGATAGAGGAACGGGACGCCCGACAAAACGGGATCGCAGGTTGATTGATAAACTTAAAGAACTTTAAAATTTTAGATTTATGATTTTAGATTTAAGATTAATGTCTTTGAATCATAAATCATAAATCATAAATCATAAATTAGTATGTTGATTGCGCGGGAAAAAAGAAAGAGTAATGTGACTGAATATATTTTGTATATGTGGCAGTTGGAGGATATGCTGAGAGCGATGCAGATGGATATTCGGCAAGTGGAACGGAATGTGGTCAGCCAGTTTCAAGTAGATGAGGACACCCGGAAGGAGATCAGGGAGTGGTATGATAACTTGATTGAGATGATGAAGAGGGAAGAGGTGGTAAAAGGAGGGCATCTACAAGTAGTCAAGAATATGGTGAATGAATTGACGGAGTTGCATTACTACCTGTTGCATGAATCGCAAGATATGAAATACAAGCAATTGTTCATGATGACCGCGAACAATTTGTTGGATTACCGCCGGAAAACTAACTTACCGGAAGAGGTGTCCGACGTGGAATTGGCACTTCATGCTCTTTATGGACATTTGATGTTGCGTTTACAAAAAAAAGAGATAAATTCGCAGACGGCCATGGCTATGGAATCGTTTAGCCGGATGATTGCTTATCTGGCGGCGAAATACAAGGCGATAGAAGAGAATGAAGAAAAGATGTTTGATTAATCACAATAGAATGAAGAGAATATTATTTATCACGATAGCTGTTTTGTTTGTCCTGAACGCACGGGCAGAAGAGGGAACCAAGGAATTTAAACAGAGTTTTCCGGCGGCTTCCTTTAATGAATTGATCGTGTCCAATCGTTACGGGAATATCGATATACGTCAGGAAGGAGAGGAGTTTGCTATTACCGCGAGCGTGTGGGTGGAGGCAAAGAATAAAGCCAAGGTGGATGAAATACTTGAGTATATCGCGATAACAGCCAAGGAGCGGGGAGCGGCATTGAACGTGGAAACCGTGTTTAAAAAGGATATGAGTTTGAAACAGACGTTCTCCGGCGTTACGGTTAGCGTGGATTATCATATTAAAGTTCCGAAAGGAAAGAAGGTGCGTTTATTAAGTACGGATGGCGGCATCTCTATGAGCGATTTCACGGGAGATTTGAGTGTAGAGATCGTGTCGGGAAATTTTAAGGCAAACACGGTGTTGGGTGGCGAGTTTTCTGTGAAGCAATCCAAGGGGGAATTTGAAGTGGAGAAAGTAGCCGTGTTTAATGGTGAATTCAAATCCTGTAAGGTAAAGATTGGTGAGGGTACGGATATGAAATTGGATTGTAATTCCACGGGGTTGCAGTTGATGGAAGCGAATAATCTCACGCTGAAGACTTCCGGGGGTACTTGTTACTTGGGGATGATCGAGAATTTGAGCGGGAATTCTTTTTACACGAAATACGAGGTGCAGGATATCGGCGGTAGCCTATGGATGGATACGCGTTGGGGAGAATTGAACGTGAGGAATATCAATCTTTCATTCTCTTCGGTAGAGGTAAAGAGTTCTTCAACAAAGGTGGGTTTGACTTTCATGGAGGGGTGCGGGTATGCGCTTGAAATCAACAGGAATAAGAATTTGAAAGTTGAGTTACCGCAAGGTGTTGTTTTGGAAACCAAACCGACGACGAATAAAAATGCTGTTTTGGAAACAGGTTTTGTCGGCGATAAGAAGTTTTCGGGAAGAGTGAATTTGAATATGTCGGGGGGAAGTCTTTTTATTCAGTAAAATGTATCAAACACATATATTTCCAAATGGATTGCGCTTGATCCATAATTATGTTCCGAATAAAGCCGCCTATTGCGGGCTGATTATTAACGTGGGAAGCCGGGATGAACAGGCGGGGGAGTTCGGGATGGCTCATTTTATCGAGCACGTTATTTTCAAGGGAACAGAGAAGCGAAAAGCCTATCATATATTGAGCCGTCTGGAAGACGTGGGGGGCGAGTTGAACGCGTACACGACCAAAGAGGATACCTGCGTGTATGCCACGTTTATGGCGAAAGATTACGAGCGGGCGTTGGAGTTGTTTGCGGATATCGTGTTTCATTC
Organism: uncultured Butyricimonas sp.; assembly: GCF_959596855.1. Classification (NCBI taxonomy): domain Bacteria; kingdom Pseudomonadati; phylum Bacteroidota; class Bacteroidia; order Bacteroidales; family Odoribacteraceae; genus Butyricimonas; species uncultured Butyricimonas sp. The sequence continues at coordinate 37,750 of NZ_CAUFYA010000012.1, read as the reverse complement.
CGTTTTTCCGGAGAAGGAGATCGAGAAGGAGAAAGATGTCGTGCTGGATGAGATTAACTCGTACAAGGATAATCCCGGGGAATTGATTTTCGATGATTTCGAGGAGCTGGTTTATTCCGGTTACCCGATCGGGCGGAATATCTTGGGTGACGAGGCTTCCGTGGAACAAATATCCCGTGAAATGGTACTTGATTTCGTGCGACGGAATTATTTCCCGAATCGCATGGTGATCAGTTCGGTGGGAGATATTGCCTTTGACAAGTTGGTGCGTTTGGTGGAGAAGTATTTTGCCGGTTACGAGAGCGGTCCTTCCTTGCAGACACGGGTAAAGCCTGAAATTTATACTCCCCGGTTCGTGGAGTTGGACAAGGATACGCACCAGTGTCATTGTATTATCGGGAATATCGCTTATGATTACACGCAGGATAATCGGTTGGCATTGTCTTTACTGATCAATCTGTTGGGTGGGGCGGGAATGAACACTCGTCTTAATTTGAATATACGGGAACGCCACGGGCTTGCCTATAATATCGAGGCTTCCTATACGCCTTACTCGGACACGGGGATCGCTATGATCTATTTCGGGTGCGACCCGGAGCACGCGGAATGGTGCTTGAGTTTGTGCAAGAAGGAGATGCGCTCTTTGTACGAGGAGAAGTTGGGACCCGTGCAATTGAAGCGTGCGAAGGCGCAAATGGTAGGACAGTTGGCTATTTCTTCCGAGAATTACGAGAATCTGATGTTGTCTATCGGAAAGAGTTTTCTGATCTATGATAAGGTGGACAGTCTGGAAGATATTTACACCCAAGTGGATGAGATTACGTCGGAAGTATTGTTGCAAGTGGCGAAAGACATATTTGATATAGAAAAGCAATCGATTTTATTATATAAATAGGAGGTTGTATGTTGGAACTGAACGCAGAATTGGAGCAATATATTTTGGCACACAGCGAACCGGAGAGCGACGTGTTGGCTGAGTTGTCCCGTGCGACTCATCTGCAAGTGTTGCGCCCGAGAATGTTGTCGGGAAACCTGCAAGGGCAATTTCTGAAGATGATGTGCAAGATGCTCGGTGCCCGGAGGGTGTTGGAGATCGGGACTTACACGGGGTATGCGGCGATTTCTATGGCATACGGTTTGGCGGAAGGGGGCGTGGTGCATACGATTGACGTGAATGACGAATTGGAGGATTTCACACGAGGGTTTATCGAGAAAAGCGGCTTGCAGGAACGTGTCGTTTTTCACGTGGGAGATGCTTGCGAGATTATTCCCCGTCTGAATGAAACTTTTGATTTGGTGTTTATTGACGCGGATAAAAGGGAATACTCGGAATATTATCGTCTGGTATTTGATAAAGTCCGGGTGGGAGGGTTAATCATTGCTGATGACGTGTTGTGGGATGGTAAAGTCGCCGATCCTAATGTGAAACCGGATGCCCAAACGAAAGGTATTCTGGATTTTAACGATATGATACAAGCTGACCCCCGGGTGGAAAATCTATTACTTCCTATTCGGCATGGGTTGATGGTGATAAGAAAATCTGAAATCTGAAATCTAAAATCTAAAATTAAAAGCTATCTTTGTTCAATCATCCGATTGAAAGTTGGAATGTGCATTTTCAATTTTCAATTTTCAATTTTCAATTATTATGAAGCAGTACTTAGATTTGTTGGATAGAATTTTGAAAGAGGGGACTGTAAAAGAAGACCGCACGGGTACGGGGACTATCAACGTGTTCGGACACCAGATGCGTTTCAACTTGGAAGAGGGTTTCCCCTTGTTGACCACGAAGAAATTACACTTGAAATCTATTATATACGAATTGCTGTGGTTCCTGCAAGGTGACACGAACGTGAAGTATTTGCAAGAACATGGCGTGAAGATTTGGAATGAATGGGCTGACGAGAACGGAGATTTGGGACATATCTACGGTTATCAATGGCGTTCATGGCCTAAAGCTGACGGAACTTTCTTGGATCAGATCACGCAAGTCGTGGAAGGAATAAAGAATACGCCTGATTCGCGGCGGCTGATCGTTAGTGCATGGAATGCTGGAGATATCGAGAACATGGCATTGCCGCCTTGTCATGCCTTGTTTCAATTTTTTGTGGCGGACGGTAAGCTTTCCTGTCAACTCTATCAACGGAGTGCGGATACATTTTTGGGGGTACCTTTTAATATCGCTTCTTATGCCCTGCTGACCATGATGATCGCACAGGTTTGCGGTTTGAAGCCCGGTGAGTTCGTGCATACGTTGGGTGATACTCATATTTATTTGAATCATATTGAACAGGTAAAATTGCAATTATCGCGTGAACCTCGTCGTTTGCCCCGTATGGTAATCAACCCGGAGGTGAAAAGTATCTTTGACTTTCAATACGAGGATTTCGAGTTGCAAGGCTATGATCCGCATCCGCATATAAAGGGGGCGATATCTGTTTAATTGAAAATTGAAAGTGGAAAATTGAAAATGAAATCATTTACGGTTAAAAATGGGTTAGTGGGAGAAAATCGTAAATTTAAAATGTAAAATTAGAATGGTTTTATCAATTATAGTAGCTGCGGCAGAGAATAATGTTATCGGTAGGGATAATGGGTTGGTGTGGAGGTTGTCGGCTGATTTGAAACGTTTTAAAGCGTTGACAACGGGACACACGATTTTGATGGGACGCAAGACTTACGAGTCCGTGGGGAAGGCATTGCCTAACCGGAGAAATATCGTGATTTCACGGAACCCGGATTATAAAGCGGAAGGTTGTGAGGTCGTTCGGAGTGTGGAGGAGGCTTTGGAATTGACAAAGGGGGAAGATGAGGTTTTCGTGACCGGAGGAGGTACTATTTACAAGGAATTGTGGGGTAAGGCGGATCGATTGTATCTTACTGTCGTGCATCAGGAGTGCGAGGGGGATACGTTAATTCCTTCTGTGGATCCGAATCAATGGAAAGAAGTATTCCGGGAAGCTCACGAGGCGGACGAGAAGAACGAGTTTGATTACACCTTTATTAATTACGAGCGGATAAAGTAATGGATTACCGGATCAACCCGAAATACAAATCACTGGAGAAAGCCATTCTTGATATTCCCCGTCGATTCGAGGTGGAGGGGGAGGTGATCGAGGATAACCGGAATGTAATCAAAATACTGGATGTGGAAGGGGTGCGTGTGAACGTGAAATCATTCAAGGTGCCGAATGTAATCAACCAATTTGCTTACGCGTATATCCGGAAAGGGAAGGCTCAACGTTCTTATGAATATGCCAATTTGTTCCGGGAAAAAGGTATCGGGACGCCCGAACCGGTGGCGTATATCGTGAAACGGAATGCGTGGGGGGTTACCCGGAGTTATTATATTTCTTTGCAGGTGGACTATGATTATTTGTTTCGGGATTTGCGGGAGAAACGTCCGGCTGATCTGGAATTTATATTGAGAGAGTTTACCCGATTTACACATTATTTTCATTCACAATCAGTCTATTTCGTGGATCATTCCCCGGGCAACACGTTAATAAAGCGCACGAGTAATGGTATGGAATTTAGCTTGGTTGATTTGAATCGGGTGAAATTCATGCATATATCTCCATTCGTGGGGTTAAAGAATTTCTATCGGTTGAATGCTACGGATGATATGATAGAGATTATCGCGGATGAATATGCCCGTTTGACTCATTCGGATTCCAAGGAGATGATTCGTTTGCTCAAGGAATGGACTCATGCTCATGATGAACGGGTGCGTAAGCGGAAAGAGAAAAGAAATAAGGTGCGTTCTAACGCACCCTCTAGTCTGTAAGGTCCGTAAAGTCCATAAGGTCGAACCTCCAGTTCCTAAAGTCGAAAAAAAATGATTTGGATTGTTCCCGGGTATATTTTTGACCTTCTGACTTTATAGACTTTACGGACTTTATGGACTAGAGTGCGTTTTATGCCCTCTTAATTTTCCCGAATTTCTTGATACTCGTGTATTTTCGCCAAAGATTTAATTTCCGTTTTGCTGGCACCCCGTGGCGAGCGATATAATCCCGTGCGGCTTCAAGCATCCGATGTCCGACTTTGCCGTCGAGATAGGGATCGTAATTTTCAATGATCCATTTGCGTTTGGCGATATATTCTTCGTCGTGTAATACTTTTTCCAAAGCCTCGGGGAGTTCTTCCGGGTTTTGTATGTCTAGCCAATAGATGTCTTTCGCTATGGTCTTGTAGGTGATAACCGGTTTATCCAGTAGTAGAAACTCGTAAACGGTGGAAGAGGTATCGCTGATCATCACGTCGGACATGATCTGGTATTTCGTGATATTGTGATCTTCTACCCAAAGCATATTGTCGTGTTGCGCGGCAAGCTCTTTGTACTCCTGCATCCACTCGGCTTTTGTCAAGGGATGGAATTTCAAGATTAATAGCACGTCTTTCTCTTTTGCCAATTTTACTAACCCTTCTTTGATGAAAGGCAGCGAGGTCAGTGACGGTGAAAAAGTCGGGGCATACAGCACGAGTTTGTTTTTACCGTGTTTTTCCAGCAACGCTTTTTTCTCGGCATCGAAAGTATGAAGATTTTCGTAAATCCAATCTTGACGAGGCCAGCCTGTTTCCACGACTTCGAAATCCTTGTATTTCTTGGCAAGAGCGGTGAAGCCTTTCGTGAATAAGGGACCTTGGGTAAAATACGTGTCGAAATAGCGGCGTATGACCCAATGGTCTTTCTTTTCAGTTGCGTAACCGTGGAATATTTGTATTTTCACTCCCGGCAGGTAATAAGGCACGATATTGCAGGGGACAAAGATGGCTTCGGGGGAGAAATCATAAATCTCTTGGATGCTGTTTGTCCATTTTACTTCGTCCTTTAACGGAAATTCGGGGATGTTTTTTTCTTGAACAAACCACAAAATGGAGTGTCCCCCTTCTCTGTTTGCTTCTGCTTCGATAGGTTGCAGAATATTGATGGCGTATTTTTGCTCACAGAATAATACGATGCGCATTACTGTAGATATTTAGGTATTCGATTGATAGCGTCTTGAAAATCTTCCACGGTGTCGAGTTCCATGGAGAAATAGTTACTCGTGTCCACGGGATAAAAATAGTGTCCTCGCGTGATCAGGCGTTCGAAAGCAAGTTCGTAGAATACATTATCCTGTCCCTCGTTTACGATCATTTGTTCCAATTCCGTGTAGAGAGCTGAAAGATAAGCGTTCGATATTTTTTCGATACCGATAGATTCGCCGATAGCTTTCTCGATGGAACAGGTTTTGCTGATCTCCGTGATTTGATTCTTCTCGTTCACGATGACTTTGATTTCTTCCTCGCCCAGTTTATGGCTGTCTAATGCCAGACAGTCATTATACGGGGCGTCCTGTAAAGTTTTGATCATATGCGGGTCGTACAGAATATCACTGTCCAGCAGGATGATTTCTTTTTCTTGCAGAACTTCCGGTTTTGCCAACCATAACGAGTATATATTGTTGGTTGACGCATAGACTTCATTGTAAATGAATCTCACGGGGAGATTCGGATAGATCGTTTGCACGAAATTTTCGATCATCTCTTTTAAATAGCCCGTGACAATCACAATTTCATCGATACCGTTGACTAACAGACCGTCGATAGCTCTTTGCAGTAGGGTGCGATTGCCGATTTTTAGCAAACATTTCGGGCGGTCGTTCGTGAGAGGGCGTAATCGGGAAGCAATTCCCGCGGCGAGGATAACAGCTTTCATACGTTTCTTTAAAAAACAGAACCACATGACCGGTCTGTCATGTGGTTCTGTATATGGAATTATTTAGAATTTAGCATAACTTCTTTGATCGTATCTATGACCAAGCGATTCTGTTTTTGAGTTCCCAAGGTGATACGCATATGGGTATTGATGTCTTCCTCGTTCATGAATTTGACAATCAATCCTTTTGCTTTTAAGGCTTCTTGAAGTTTAGCTTTCATGGCAATAGGATATTTCACAAGAATAAAGTTGGCTTCTGATTTATACACTTTGAAGCCGTCGAGCACGTTTAATTCTTTCATGTATAATTCCCGGTCTTCTGCCATCAAGTCTGCTATATGTTGATAGTAGTCACTTGCCTTGAACACGGCAACTCCAATTTCTTCCGTGATTCGGTTGTAGCCGAGATATTTCGTACTATAGTTCAAGAACACGGATAAGTCTGCGCCCATGAAAGCGAATCCAAGACGTAAACCCGGCAGTCCGTAAAATTTGGATAGCGTGCGGATTATCAAAAGATTCGGGAATTCTTCAATCAACGGTTTGATATAGCTGGTATCCTTGTTCGCGAAAGAAGCGTAAGCTTCGTCAATCACGATCACCGTTTCACGGGGAATGAAAGAAAGTATCTCATGTAATTCTTCCTTTGTCAAAGAGTTGCCCGTCGGGTTATTGGGGGATGCCATAAGCACCATTTCCGGCTTTTCTTTTTCTACCGATTCGCGAATACTTTGAATATCGTACTTGAAAGTGTTGCCTTCCTCGAACAACGGGTAAAAAATGGTTCTTCCGTTTACTTCGTCGGCGATGGATTTGTAGTACCACCACGAGAACTTAGGAATAAGCAGCGTTTTTTGTTTCGTACCGCCAGCCAAGAAACAGTGTACCACTTGTTTCAGAATGTCTTCACCCCCGTATCCTAGGATTACTTGTTTTTCCGGAATCCCGTACAATTCAGAGATGTAATCGGATAGAATGCTTTTTTTACCCTCGTCGTAAATGCGGGTGTAGAAGCATAATTTATTCGGATCAAAGTTTTTCAGCACTTCGCCGATTTCGGGTGCCGGTCCGTAATTGTATTCATTACGGTCGAGGTAAGTTATTTCTTTCTTCATCAATACAATAAATATATCTTAGACTTTTTTATTCGTCCGGTTTGTTTATAAATAGATATCAATAAACGATCCTTTAATGATAGCCAAAAGTAACTAATTTTTGGAGTATCTCCTACAAACCATTTTTATTTTTTTGTGCTAGTAATCAGTTACTATCATAATATCATGGAATTGTGGTCGTATGCCTTGGAGGAAAATTAAATAACGATCATTTTTTTAAACTAAAATATGGTGTTGAAAATGCAGGTTTCTGTTATTGTTTCTACTTATAATCAGCCGGAATGGTTAGAAAAAGTATTATGGGGATATAATATACAAAGTTTTAAAGAATTTGAGTTGATTGTCGCGGATGATGGATCCGGTAAAGCTACGCGGGAAGTATTGGAACGGTTGACTCCCCGGCTATCTTACCCGCTAAAGCACGTGTGGCATGAGGATAGAGGATTCCGAAAATGTGAAATATTGAATAAAGCGATTTTGGCGGCGAGTACGGATTATTTGGTTTTTACTGATGGAGATTGTATCCCGAGGAATGATTTTATCGAGAAGCACATGAAATTCAGGAAGAAAGGGTACTTCCTTTCAGGTGGGTGTCGCAGGTTGTCGATGGATACTTCCCGTGAGATACATTTGCGGGATATCGAGTCACAGGCTTGTTTTAATATCCGCTGGCTAAAACAGCATGGGATGAGAAATTCTTTCCGTAATAATAAATTGACTCGTTCTTCTTTTAAAGCCTTTCTCTTGAATTTCTTGACAACAACGAAGGCTACATGGAACGGGGGCAACGCTTCCGGCTGGCGGGAGGATATTATCCGGGTGAATGGTTTTGACGAGAGAATGGAGTATGGCGGAGAGGATCGGGAGTTCGGGGAAAGATTGGTAAATGCCGGAATCCGGGGATTGCAAATACGTTATTCGGCTATTTGCTTGCATCTGGATCATGCACGGGGCTATGTGAATGAGAGTGCCTTGCGAAAAAATAAAAAGATTCGGAAGGATACCGTGTGTTTAAAACATGTCCGGACAAATTTTGGAATAGTAAAATCCGAAGATTCGATTTGTTAAATATCTAATCGTGTGTTTTATTGTTCAAAATTGGAATACTTTTTGCTATATTTGTAAATGTAACAAACCATAAAGAGCGGGACATGGTATTTGCAGAATTAAGTTATCAAATTTTTGAGAGGGCAACCTTGTGTTATCATGTGGCTGATAGCACGGATGCCGACATCAAGAATCCATACAAGTTAGAATCTATAGAGTATTATCTGTTCCAAAAGAATTGGGTTGATGCTATTCAATGGCACTTGGAGGATATCATACGCGATCCGGATATTGAGCCTGAATTTGCATTGCAAATCAAGCGTCGAATTGACGAGTCGAATCAAAAACGTACGGATTTGGTGGAGTTGCTGGATGAATATTTTTGGAAGAAGTATGAAAATGTGATCTTGTTGCCTCATGCCACGATAAACACGGAAAGTCCGGCTTGGGCTTTAGACCGTTTATCTATTTTGTGTTTGAAGATATATCACATGGAACAGGAAACGCAACGGGTAGACGTGAGTCAAGGGCACGTGCGTAGATGTGAGAATAAAATGCATATATTATTGGAACAGAAACGTGATTTGATTGTTGCAATCGATCTGTTACTGGAGGATATTGAAGCCGGGAGAAAATACATGAAAGTTTACAAGCAGATGAAAATGTATAACGATCCGGAATTGAATCCTGTATTATATGGAAAAGAGATTTCACGATGCGTGTAAGAAAAGTTTTGGTGATTCGCTTCCGGCGGATAGGCGATGCCGTGTTATCTGTTGTGATATGCAGCACGATAAGGAAGAGTTTTCCTGAGGCGGAGATCCATTATGTCGTGAATGATTATCTGGAACCTTTATTTCAAGATCACCCGGATGTTGACCGGGTAATCACGTTTTCCAGTCGGGAAAACGATCATTTTTTCACGTACGTGAAGAAAGTCTTCCGGTTGATGCGCGAAGAACATTATGACGTGATCGTAGATACTCGCTCCACGTTGAAAACATTATGGTTTAGTATTCTCTCTCCGGGAACAAAATATCGTATCGGTACGCGGAAATATTATAATCTTTTCTTTCATAATTACCGGATAAGGAATCATCAAGATGAAAGTTTGGATGAAGTATCCCGTAATTTGTTGTTGGTTAAGCCGCTGGAGAAAGAAGCACCTTTGGTGTATGATGCGGATTTTCGTTTGCAAGTAACGGAAGGAGAAAAGGAAGAATTTAAAAGATACATGATCGAGCAAGGGATTGATTTTTCCCGTTTGGTTATATTATGTACCCCTTTTACCCGCGTGGTGGATAAAAAGTGGGATATCCGGAAGATGAAGGAAGTGTTGTCCCGTTTGGTCTGGAAATACGATGCTCAATTGATTTTTAATTACTCGAAAGAAGAGAAAGCGGATGCTTTAAGTTTATTTGATGAAATGGGACAGGACAAGCATATCTTCGTGAACGTGGAAGCTGATACATTGCGGAAGTTGGTAGCCATGATCTCGTTATCTGATTTCTTTTTCGGGAATGAAGGCGGTCCTCGTCATATGGCGCAGGCTTGCGGAGTTCCCGGTCTGGCTATATACCCGCCTTGGGTGAACATGCAAAAGTGGCTGCCTTCCCGTGACGAACGCTATCAAGGGGTGAGTCCTTTGGATTTTATGCCTGAATCGGAAAGGGGTATGCTTTCGGATAAAGAGATATTCGATCGTCTTACCGAAGATCAGGTGTGGGGGCGGTTGGATTCCATGTTAAGAAAAATGATGAAGGATATTTAGATACCGTATTATTCATTATCTTTGGTGCCGTAATTGTGGTAAGTAAAATGAATAATATGAAGAATGTATACGTGATAGGGGTTTTCGACCTGTTTCATTTCGGTCATGTCGAGTTGCTAAGACGCGCGAGGGCGTTAGGTGATCGTTTGATCGTGGCTATTAATGGAGATGATATGGTTGCTTCTTACAAACGCAGGCCTTTTTTGTCCGAGCATGATCGACTGGAAGTCGTGAAAGCGTGTCGTTACGTGGACGAGGCTTTTATCATTCGGGAATACGATAATAAAGAATATATCAAGAAATACGGGATTAATGTTATCGTGCATGGTGATGATTGGGATGGAGAGGGGTATCTGAAACAGATTCGGGTGACACCGGAATTTCTGGAAGAGCATCATGTGGAGATGGTGTATTTACCTTACACGAAAGGAATAAGCACGTCGGAATTGGTTGAAAAGATAAGAAGCACGAAATAATGTATTCTAAAATTATAAATGTACCCATAGTTCTTGAGATCGGGGAGAATATTTTCATTCATATGGATGAGATATTGCAGCGTAATCATATTTTTTTCAAGGAGAAAATTTTAGTGACCTCCCCGGAGTTGAAAGAACTTTACAAACAGCAGATAGAGCAATTATCGTTTGATGAGATCATGCTTATTCAAGGCGGTTCTTATGAAGAAGCCCGCAAGGTGATGGGAAATATCACAAATAAGGATGCACTTTTGGTTGCTTTCGGGGGCGGAAGTGTTATTGATGCCGTGAAAATGATTTCGAACGACTTGAATCTAAGTTATATTACAGCACCTTCCACGTTGTCAAACGATGCCATTTATTCACCAATCGCTCGGCTTGTTCAAAACGGGAAAAAGCAAAGTTTCGGGGTAAAGGCTCCGTTAGGTATTATAGCGGATATTGAGATTATAAGGAGATCGCCTAGAAAATTGTTATTGGCAGGGGTGGGGGATTTGGTGTCTAATGCCAGTGCCGTGAAGGATTGGAGATTGGCGAATGCGGAAAAAGGCGAATATATTAATAATTTCGCTTTGACTTTGGCAACTCTCAGTGGTAATTCCGTGATGTCTTACACGATAGACGATATCGGAACGAATCGGTTTATCGGGGATCTGGCGAATGGACTGGTGATTTCGGGATTGGCGATGGTATTGGCGAATAGTTCACGTCCGGCGAGTGGTGGGGAACATCTGGTCAGTCATGCGATTGATGATCTTTACCCGATGCGAACGACTTTACACGGGTTGCAAGTGGCTTGGGGGCATTTGTTGTTAGAACGGGATTATCGCCAAGATGATGATGACTTCGAGAAATTGCGGCTATTCTTTGACCGAATGAAGATCACAGACGAATTGGAGCATGACCTTCACTTTTCGAGTGATGAGATCGCTCGGATTATTGCCCGGGCAAAAACTATCCGGGACAGATACACGATTTTATCTAAATTTTAGCCAGTTCTAAAAGTTTGTCCGCTATTCTTTCGGAAACTTTTCCGTCAACTTCTCCGACGACATAACGGGATAATTCTTCTCGCTTGGTTTTATTTTTGTCCGGATTTGCTAAGTTTTCACGGACATATTGTACCATTTCCTTGTAGTTTTTCGGGGTATCCCCGACTTCCCACAAGTAGAATTTCGAGATATCCAGTCGTTTGCGCACCTTGTGTGGGAATAATCTGTCTATCGGGCGATAGTGTAGAAACATATTGATGATAGCAGGTTTACCTACCCCCGAAAATTCAAATACCGCACTTGACATATCGGAAATCAATAAGTCTGCGGCATGAAGAAACGGAAGAATATTGGTTTCGTTGAAATTTGCCAGATACACGTTGGGTGAGGTTGCCCATGTTTGTAACAGGTGTAAATCTTTCCGGTATTTTTTACGCAGGAAAAGATGTGAATGCGGTTTTAAAATAATGTTGTATTCGGCAAAGTCCTCGGGGAATTTCTTTCCCATTTTCAACACGGAAGAGGGATAGAATGTCGGGGCGTAAAGTATTGTTTTTTTGTTGATATCCAAGTGGCGTTCTTGAAGAAATTTTTTCCGGTCATCGTCTGTCAACTTGAAATAGTTGTCCAGTTTGGAATAACCGGAAACATAAAAGATTGATTTTTTCTCGGGATAGAGTTCGAGCAAGTATTCTTCCAAGAATTTGCCATCAAGGAAACGTACATCGACTTCATTAAGTCCCGGTTCGATATTCATAGTCTTACCGCCCCATACTCCATGATTAATAAAAGCGGATTTATTGAATTGTGTATGTATATGGTGAGGAGTATTCCCGAACACGAGCGTGTTACAGAAACAATCTTCTTCTTCAAGTATATAAGTGAAGTTATTTTGCTTGCAATAATTGATAGATTCTTCCCTTTGGTTTATCTCATCACGATCTCTTGTCTTTGGAATAATCACGACATAGGGAACTTCACGTTTGATAAGTTCTCTGATAACGGGTTCAAATTGCGGAGAGTAGTATAATTTTTCGAGATAGAAGCCAATCACGTAGGTTTTCATACACTTTTGCTGTTAATAAACGATCGTTTAATAGGATACAAATATACAGCATTTTTGTATCCTATCCTCGTTTTGGTTGATATTTTTTATGCGCTAGTAATTAAGTGTTTACACTTTTGCAAGAATAATAGCGAACGATATATCTGTTAATATCATTAAACGATCCTTTATTGATTGTTTAAAATCAGCTGTAAACTAATAGAAACATTAATTTTATTTATCAATGTTACGAACATCTCTTATTGTATCCACTTATAATAGACCATGTGCTCTTGCGTTGTGTTTGGAAAGTGTTAGAAGGCAGAAACAACTCCCTGATGAAGTTATTGTTGGTGATGATGGCTCGAGAGATGATACAAGAATTTTGATCGAGAGCTTCCAGAAAGATTTTCCTGTACCGTTGTTACATATATGGCAAGAGGATAAAGGATTTCGTTTAGCACAATGTCGTAATAAGTGTATCGCGAAAGCCAAATATGAATATATTATTCAGATCGATGGGGATATTATTTTGAACCCTTATTTTGTTGCAGATCATATTGCATGTGCTGAGGAAGGATGTTATATAAAAGGTGGACGGGTGAATATTATGGAATCTAGAACGGAGCAATTATGCAAGGACAGAACGTACACTTCTTTGGGATTCTTTTCTCGTGGATTGACGAGAAGAGAGAATTCGATTCGTTGCTTGTCACTAGCTAAATATCTTGCTCCTCGTCGAAAGACGCGTCCCGGGTTGGGGTGTAATATGTCCTTCTGGAAGAAGGATTTAATTCAGGTGAATGGGTATGATGAATATTATGTAGGTTGGGGTGGTGAAGATTATGATTTGAGTATACGTTTACAGAATATTGGTCGTCAAAAATTAGCGTTAAAATTTGCGGCTATTGGATTTCATTTGTGGCATGAAGATAAATACATGGATAATAAAGAAAAGAATTTTAATTACTATTTTGACAAAGTGGCAGAGAAGGCAACTTGGTGTGAATGTGGAGTAAGCCAATATTTGAAAGAAGATACACAAGAAGAAGCGTGATGAAAAGTTTTTTATATTATTTGGAACATCGTTTCCGACTTGTGAAGTATCAACTACGTTTTCGGAAGAAACAAAAGGCATTGGGTTTTATTCTTGATATAAAATCAACGGATGAAACCTTGGATAAAATATTGCGGGACCATTGTTCTGTCAGTCGGTATGGTGACGGGGAATTAAATCTTATACGTGAAAAAGGGAATGGATTTTGTCGTTATAATTCTTCTTTGGCGGAAAGATTGCAAGAAATATTAATTACCGAAATTCCCAATCATATTACTTGTTTGCCTTACGCTCTGGTGTCACGGGAGAATTTGAATCTACGCACGAAAGTTTTTTGGTTAGGCTATTTTATCAAGGCACATGATGTTTTTGCCCGTAATCTGAAACCTGAAAAAGTGTATTATGATGCTTCATTTACACGTTTTTATTTCGCGTATAAAGACAAAAGCGTGTGTAAAGGATATCTGGAAAAAATCAAACAGATTTGGTCGAATCAGGATGTGCTTCTGGTTGAGGGAGAATATAGTCGTTTAGGTGTAAATAATGATCTTTTTGAAGGTGTACGTTCGTTACAGCGTATTTTGTGTCCCGCAAAAGATGCGTATGAAAAATACGATGATATTTTGAATATGACGGTCAAGCATGGAGATAAAAAATTAATTCTTGTTGCATTGGGACAAACGGCAACTGTATTGAGCTATGATCTGGCGAAATTGGGGTATTGGGCGATTGATATCGGGCATGTGGACGTTGAGTATGAATGGTTTTTGCGTGGGGCGAAAGATAAAATTCATATTAATGGGAAATATGTCAATGAAGCTAAAAATAATACTTCTTACAGGGAGAGAATCTGTAATGATGGTTATGAAGCAACGATTATAGAACGAGTATCGGAATCACCACTTTGAAGTTATATAATATGAAGAAAGTGCAGGAGATATTTTTTCTGGCAATGGGAGGCTTATTAGGGAGCGTGGGTATATTGTATGGGATGACATTTCATTATTTTCTTCTTTTTGTAGTTATCTTCTTCGCATTCTCGAACTGGAATTCTTGTATCGAAAAAGTGAGGAGCGGGAAGGATTATATTTTGGTATTTATTGTATACTTGTTGTATATCTCTTTGCAAACCATATTTTTGAATGCCGGGGTAAATGATAAGGCTTATTTCGGAATATTTGAAACTATATCACTCAATTTTATTTTAGTACCTGTTTATGTGGTAACATTGAGAGAGATAATGACTCCTCGATTATTGAAACAGTTCCTTTTTTTATTTTGTGCCGGGTGTGTGTTGTTGAATTTGTATATCGTGTTCTATCTTGTGGGAAAAGAAGCGTTTACGGATATGCAATCAACTATCGAGTTTTTGTATACAAGTCGTTTCGGTGATAATAAAATGTCGCTTTTAGGAGGAAGTTTATTATTGGAACCACAGGCGTTTACTATTGCTTTGACTGCATTAATTTCATATATAATGATTTTTATTGAACGTCGGTGGGAAATGAAAATTTTGTGCGGGATGATGTTGTTGTTATTATTTTTTTTTCTGTCATTTACTGTAACGAAAGCCGGGTTGTTAGCATTTGCGGCTGGTTTTGTACTCGTAAATATTTATATCCTAAAAAAAAGAACATGGCGAATGCGTTTGACGCTATTAGCTTGTGTTTTTTTGTTTGTTTCCGGCGTATTCGTGTTTGATGGCTTTAGGGAAAAGTATAAAGAAAGGACAGGTGAAATTATTGTAGAACTGGGGAATATCAAACATGGCATATACTTGGGCGGGACAATAGCGCCTCGGGTCGGTTTTATTCGAGAGGCGTATATACATGTTGATGAATTCGCTTTTGGGGGATTGGGTGTGTATGCTAAAAATAGAGTGAAAGAATGGTTTAAAAATTCCGATGCAGGACTTGGTGAGTTTAGGAATGTGCATAATACATTTTTACATTATTGGATACAGGGAGGAGTGTTTGGTTTGGCAATCATGATATTTCTTTTTGGATCTCCATTTTACATGATGATAAGAAATAGAAGGTTCTCATATTTGATTGCTTCAATGATGGTTGTCATTATTATAACAAATGGTTCAACTATCCTGTTGGATCTGAATAATTCACGGTTTATAATTGTGTTATTACTTTCTATGTTTTATTACTATGGAGATACTTTTCGGCAAATAGAAAAGGCTATTACCCGGTAAATTCATTTAGGAAGCAATTTTTTATCGTCCTGATATTATAAAGAGAATATATCTTGTATATTTGTATGCCGAATGTATAATATGAGTTGGATGGTGAAGTTTCAGAAATATTTTTTTCTTTCTGTTGCTTTCCTGTTGGGAAGTATTATACCCTTGTATGGTAATGTTTTCAACTTCCTATTGTTGATATTGGTTATATTCATGTTATGGAAGCGGAAAAGCAAAGTGTGGGAGAGTTTACTGGCGGAACGATTGTATATCGGGGTGAATGTTGTATTTTTGCTTTATTTTATAGTACACACCGTGGCTGTATTATTGAAAGGAAATCTGATAGCGGAGCCTAGTTATGGGACGTTTGAGGCTTTAATACTTAATTTTGTGTTAATTCCGGTGTGGGTTGCGACGTGGCGAGAATGGATTACTCCCGGCTTGATTAAAAAATTCCTTTTGTATTTCTGTTCGGGGTGCTTGTTGCTAAATATATATATATTATTTCTTGTGGTTGGAAACAAACTATTTACATCTCCGGGTGAGGCCTTGGAATATTTGTATAACAATCGTTTCGGAGAAAATAGATATGTATTAGGAAGTAAATATTGGTTAGAAGTTCAAGCGATGCTTTTAGCTGTTTCTGCATTGGTTGTTTATTTCTTACTAATAATAGAAAAAGCGTGGAAAAAGAGAGGACTTTTGTTGTGTATGTTTGGGGTGCTTGTGGTGTTTTTGTCCTTTACCGTCACTAAATCTGCTATATTGGGTTTCTTGTTAGGTTTTATCGTGATGAATTTTTATTTGTTTCGAAAACTTTCTTTCAAGCGACAATTTTTGTTTGTTGGCGGTGCTTTGGTTTTCGTGTTGAGCTTAACTTTATTGATGGATTTAAATAAATATGAAGAACGGATACATGAAGTGGGAATTGAGGTGCAAAATGTACGTGAAGGGAAGTTTGTAGGTGGAACAGTTGCTCCGCGGCTTGCGTTTATAAAGGAGAGTTTCAGGCACTGGGATGAGTTTGCCTTGTGGGGGTTAGGTGTAACTACAAAACATCGAATAAAGGCATGGTATGAAGCTTCGGATTTGAATATTGCGGTTTTTAATAATGTGAATAATACTTTCCTTCAATATTGGATTACGGCAGGATTGGTAGGTTTAGCTGTCATGATCTTTTTGTTTTTTGCACCACTTTATCGAATGATTAAAAGAAAGAGGTTTTCATTCTTAATCCTGTCTGTATTATTGGTCTTTCTTGTTGTCAGTAATTCGTGTGTCACTTTATCGTGGGCAAATTCACGGGCATTGATGTTGATATTTCTTGCCATGTTTTATTTCTACGGGGATATGTTCTCCCAATTAGAAAACGATATTCCCCAAGAAGAAAAGCCTTCTATTTGATTAGCTTTCCTTTGCGGCTGAGTTTAATCGTGAAGCCGAAATTGTCTTTGAAAAGTTTGCCCAAGTCGCTGTATAAGCCTGTTTCTATTGTAAACGGTAATTTGCGGAAAGGAAGAGTCACTTCCAATGCACCGGAGAACTGATCTTTATTGAATTTGTTTCCGTATGTTCCGTAGTTTTTTGAATACGAGAGTAATAATTTGTAAGGAGTTGTTTGCCATGCCATACCTTTTATCCCGATGTGGTGTCCAATGATACGGTTATTGATGATTCTAGTAAGGTTATCGCTTAAACCGGGTGTCATGAACGGGCTGCCGATAACTTGTCCGTATAGAGTCCATCCGTTGGCGTATTCACTGTTATTAAAATAGTTATCACATCCCCCGAGTACTTTCCTCCCGTAGAAATGACTGTTCGGGTCTTGTTTCGCTATTTCTTCCGGTGTTGCAGGTCTGTCATGGCGAGAGCCGGATTGATATTTGGTATAATAGAATTCATATATGACATCGGATATCCATTGTTGCGGATTTTTTGAACCGTAATAGAAACAATAAGTTCCGTCCGGGAAGGAGCGAAAATCTGTCCCCGAGCCATCTTCGAAAGGGATATCGTGGTAAAATGATAATATGTAATTATCTGCTAAGTAATTAATTCTTAGATATTCTCGTCCCAAATGATTCCCCAAGGCATTGATAGAATCGCTGGTTGTGGCTCCCGCACCGCCGCCATCGGCAAAAATGATGCGGCCGTAATCACTGAAAGAGCCGGGTTGTTTTCCTAGAGTGGGATGTTTGCCAGCCCATTGTGCCCAGTGTTCCAATCCGGCAATGATTTCCCATCGGTGATGAGGGGTGATTTTCACGTAAAGAGATTTGTTGTGCAAGCGAATGTCTTTCACGTAACTATTGTCAATCATCATATAATCAGCCCAATTAAATTGGAAAGCGATGATTCCTTTTGTGCCGGGAATATCTATAAAATCACTTCTAAGGTTATAACCCGGGAAAGTTCGGGAATTTCCGGAACGGACAAAATCCCCGTTGCTGGAAGAAACACCGTTATATTTTTCTTCCGGTTGAATCATGCCCAGATCGAGCCGAAGTTTACGCCAGCGGGCACTTACAAAAAGTTGGTCTAAAATAATTTTATTTCCCGGATTGGAGAGATATCCCCCCGCGGATACGCCATAGGCGAATTGAATCTTGTGTTTGTTCGTGAAATCGGAATAGAGTCCCAGTTCCAATAAGGTTCCGTTCCCGTTAGGCATAAGTCCATACCGATTGCTGACAGCCCAAAAGGGTAATGTCTTCTGTGTGGAAGCGAATCCCGATAAAGATGCGTTATAAACTACATCTCGTTTTTGTCCTTGGCCTGAAAAAGAAAACAGGACTACAAGGATACATACCCAAAAAATCCTCATGTCGCCGATTTATGCACGTCTATTATTAATCTTCAGCGACAAATGTATCTCTTTCTAGCCTAAAAGGCGTCGTTCGATCAAAGAAATATCTTCTTTATAGGTTAATTTAACATTAGAAGGCGAGCCTTGGATAATTTTGATAGGAATCTCCGGTAAATAGCGTTTTACGACACCACAATCGTCCGTGCTGAAAAAACAGGGATCTGTAAGTGCTTTATTATAAGCTCCTCGCAACGTGTTTGCTAGGAAGCCTTGTGGCGTTTGTACTTGAAATAGGGTAGAACGATCGGGGATGGCGTTCACGAATTGTTTCGTGGCATCACTTTGCAAAATGGTATCAGTGGCAGGAATGGCTGTCGTGCAGGCTTCACAATTGTCGAGAGCCTCAATCGTGTCACTGATCATTTGTTGGGTGACTAATAATCGCACGGCATCGTGAATGATGAATTTGCAATTCGTGTCTTGATAGGCGTTTAAGGCGGCTAAAGTGGAATGGTAACGTTCTTTGCCACCCGGGATAATCATTCTTACTTTGCCAAATCTTTCCTTGGTAACAATCTCTTGAGTTTCATTCAAGTAATCTTTATGGACAACAATAATGATTTCGTCAATAAGTTCGTTTTGCTCGAATACTCCGAGTGTATGAGCCAATACTGTTTTCCCTGCAATGGTGATAAATTGCTTCGGGAGTTCGCTGCCTAATCGTCGACCGGAACCACCGGCCAGAATTACTCCAATGCTCTTCATTATAATTGAAAATTGAAAATGTGAGTTTCTCAATCTTTAAGAGGTTTGACAAAGGTAGATTTAATCGGCAATTATAGAATCCGTTAATTCGAATTCCAGTTCGCCGCCGTTTATGATTTCATCATGCGTAATCCATGTGCGATCCAAGGGGTCTCCGTTCAATAAAACTCTTTTCACGTAAATGTATTGATCGTTTTCCCTATTGGCTTTTATCACGAAACGGCGATCTTGCCCGAGTTTGATAATTACTTTCTTAAATAAGGGCGTCCCTAACTGGTATTTGGTGTCACAAGGATTGACCGGATAGAATCCTAGGGCAGAGAATACATACCACGCGGACATTTGACCACAATCCTCGTTACCGCACAGACCGTCGGGACGATCCGTGTAAAGTTCCCGGCGAATTTTGTCTATATAGTATTGAGTCTTGTATGGTTTGTCCGTGTAATTGAACAAATAAGTCACGTGGTGAGAAGGTTCATTTCCTTGGGCGTATTGTCCGATTAATCCGCTGATGTCGGGAGAAGCGTTGCTGCCCTCGATGACGGAAGGCAGGGTGAACAAGCTGTCTAATTTTCGGGCGAAAGCTTCTTTGCCGCCGTGTAAAGAGATAAAGCCGTCGATATCATGGGGAACAAACCACGAGTATTGCCAAGCATTTCCTTCCGTGTAATCGTCGTTGCGATGCGTGGACGAGAAAGGGGAGAAAGGAGTTCTCCAACTGCCGTCTGCTAATTTGCCCCGCATCAATCCGGTTGAAGGATCGAAGAGGTTCTTGTAATTTTTAGATGATTCCATGAAAAAGAGATAATCGTTTTCTTTCCCCAAGGCTTTTGCCATTTGCGCGATACACCAGTCGTCATAAGCAAATTCAAGGGTTTTGGATACTGATTCTTTTTCCAGATCACACGGGATATAATTGTATTCCCGGAAAAGTCCCAGTCCGTGTCCTTTGGAAAGGGATGTTTCTTTCATCGCCTCGTATGCTTTTTCCACGTCATACCCCCGGATTCCTTTTAAATAGGCTTCCGTGATAACCGGAATGGCGTGATTGCCTATCATGCAGTGGCTCTCGTTACCCATTAGTTCCCAGTTAGGTAACAACCCGTGAATCTCGTAATGCCGGATGAAAGAGTTGATCATATCATTCACCCGATCTTTTTGAGTAATGGTAAAGAGAGGGTGTGATGCCCGGAATGTATCCCACAAGGAGAATACCGTGTATTGATTTTCTTTCCCCACGCTATGAATTTCTCCGTCCGGTCCTTTATAATTCCCGTGTGCATCAGAGAACAAATAAGGGGCAAGGTACGCGTGATAGAGAGCCGTGTAGAATGTGCGTGTTTCCTCTTTTGTGCCGCCCTCGACTTTGATACGCGATAAAGCCCGTTTCCATTGTTGCTTGGCTTCTCTGCGCACTTTATCAAAGCTCCAGTGCGGGAGTTCTTGATCAAGGTTTGCCGCAGCTCCCTCGCAGTTTGCAGATGAAATGCTGACTTTGACCAATATTTTGTTGGTTACCGTACCGAAATCAATCCATGCATATCCTTTATCGGAAACGATTTTTTGTCCGTTTCTCAATAATTGCAACGTGTCAACACCCGCCCAGACGTCAACATCCTGCGAGAATTCCATGAAAAAATAGACATTGTGTTCCCGTGCCCAACCGGTGGATTTTCGATAGCCTTGTATCGTGCGGTTATTGATTTTCTTGATAGAGGTCATTACCGTGCGATCCCAATTTCTTGCCGTGGTTAAATCCAGTGTCAGCCCGTGGATAGCATTAGACGGGTATTGATAGGCGTGCATTCCACAACGGTTGGTGACCGATAATTCGGTTTTTATACCGTTGTCGAAAGTTACGCTATAATATCCGGGTTCGGCTGTCTCGTTGGCATGAGAGTATTTGGCGTATCCGGAAGTGATGAAGTCGATGGCTTTTTCTCCCGGTCGCGGGCGTCTTGTGACGGGTAGAAGTCGGATATCCTGCAAATCGCCGATTCCGGTCCCGCTTAAATGTGAATGTGAGAACGAGGATATGATACTATCACTGTAATGATAGCCGGAACACCACTCCCAACCGCTGCGCGGATTATCCGGGCTCAGTTGAATCCCCCCGAAAGGTACTGCCGCACCGGGGAAGCAATGTCCTTGTCCGGCAGTCCCGATAAATGGATCAACGTAGTCCGTTACTCGTGTTTCTTTTTCTTTTCGACAGGATGTAAAGAACCCGGTAAAACAAAGCAGGAGTAGAAGGAGTCGTGTTTTCATGATATTCGTTTCTAGGCGTTTAATTCATTCCATACAAGCGCAGATGCCCCGTAAATGGCGGCATTCGTGGGTAGTGACGATCGAAGTATTTTTACTTTTTGCTTGAATACATACAACATATTGGCTTCCATTTGTTCCTGCGTGGTCTTGAACAACCATTCACCGGCGTTTGCCACGCCGCCTTGCAGGAATATGGCTTCCGGGCTGATTATAGCAACCAGATTTGCCAATGCTTTGCCCAATTGTTCCCCGGTGATTTTGAAAGCTTCAAGAGCGATGGGATCTCCTTTTTGAGCGGCATCGTATACTTTCTTTGCCGTGATTTCCGTGTAAGGAATGTCCCGGAGTGTGCTGGGGGTATTTTCAAGAGCGAGCAACTCGCAAGCCGTGCGTTTGATTCCGGTAGCGGACGCGTAGGTTTCCAAACATCCCCGACGACCGCAATTACAGTACCTGTCACCGCCGCACACGAGCGTATGTCCTACTTCACCGGCCAGACCGTCGTGCCCGTAAACGAGTTTTCCGTTCACCACGATTCCACTACCCAGTCCGGTTCCCAGCGTGATAATCACGAAATCTTTCATGCCTTTCGCCCCGCCGTACACCATTTCCCCGATAGCCGCGGCTTTCGCGTCATTCGTGATAAAGGAGGGTACGTTGAATTGTCTTACAAGTAATTCTACCATGGGAATCGTGCCTTTCCATGATAGATTGGCCGCATTCTCGATCGTACCGTTGAAATAATTACCATTCGGGGCACCGACACCGATACCGACCAGTTTAACGTCCAGTTTGGAGAGTTCTTTTTTTACCGCTTTATGTAAGTCCAGAACGAAATCTTGTGGAGTATTGTATGCCGTGGTGGATAAAGATCCGTCTGCCAGACAATTCCCATTTTTATCAATGATTCCGAAAGCGATGTTGGTACCGCCAATGTCAATACCTAAAGAGACAGTAGTTTGCATAAATAATATATAAATTTGACAACAACATGATTTGCATTTTTAATGCGGTTAAAGGTAATAAAAAAATAAGAGACCGATGGGGCGATCTCTTATTTAATTACTAACTACTAACCTAAACATACAAACTTATGAAAAAAAACTGTGTCTTCTATCTGTTTTCTACATTACAAAGATAGGGGGTATTCTATGATTTAATAGTTAATAGTTCGTTAATCTTTTGTGTATATAGATTTAAATCTGATAAACGAAATGCAATAAAAACACGATCAAATTTAGAGTTTCAAATAGAAATCTTTTGTTAATAGAGCGTAACTCTCGTGATAAACGTGACGTTCGGTTTCTAGTGTAATTGTTTCATTTACAATATCTTTTTGTCGCTTGGAAATTTCCATGAGCTTACGCTTCGGGGGCTTGTTCGGGGTTGGGCAAATTGTTGTAAATTTGTTAATAAACCATTTGTGCGATTGCGCTAGTGTTATAAAATGCTCCGCTTCGGGAATCGGTAAGATGATACAAATTTTTCCTTCCGGGGATAGTAGTTTTTCGGAAACATTTAATATGTCCTCGTGCGAGAGAGTCGAGCAATGGCGTGCCATTGTTTTGCTTCGTTCTGGGTTTTGGGTGGAGTTGATAAAGAATGGCGGGTTGCACGTGATGATATCATACAGGTAATCCTGTTTGAAATCTTGTACCCGTCCTTGGAAAACTTGAATTTTCTCTTTCCACGGGCAATCTTGCACGTTTTCTTTTGCTTGCTTGCAGGCGGCAGGATCGATTTCTATGGCGTCTATTTGTAATTCCGGGTTTCGTTGAGCTGCCATGATAGCTATAAGTCCTGTCCCGGTCCCGATGTCCAGCAAACGGTGTGTGTCGGTTAAGTCTGCCCACGCTCCTAAAAGAACACCGTCTGTGCCGACTTTCATCGCGCATCTGTCTTGACGGATCGTGAACTGTTTAAATTGGAAGTAATCGTTTGCCATAATTAGTTGCCTTTGCAAGGCTTAAAGTTTATAAGGTTCATAAACTTTATGAACCTTATAAACTTTATAAACTATTTTTCTTCTTCTTTCTTCTCCTCTTCTTCTTCGAGGTTTAGCATGTTTTTCTCCAATAGTAAGTTGTACCATTGAATCATTTTGCGCATGTCTGACACGTAAACCCGGTCTGCATCATATTCCGGAACGACGGATTCAATGTAATTCGTGATAACATTGGAGGCTTCCTTGTGATTGATTGTCGGCTTGCCTTCTTCTTTTTTGTAGATTCGTTTGAATACTTCTTTTAAAGGCATGTCTTCATCTTCCGTGTATATGGAAATATCTTCAAGAGAAATAATTTTCGCGTTAGAATAAGCAGGAAAGCGTTTTCCGTCAAGTAATGATTCTACGATTAAAGCATTCGATGTATTGCTAATTAATTTGTATAATCCCGGTTTTCCTGAGATGGATAAAATTTCTTTCAACATATTGCTTTCTTTTTGTGTTTAAATGAGGGACAAAAATACGAATCAATGTTTAAAACTAAAAACAATGAATTGTTTATTTTTTCGCACTCTCGTGCAACGTTTGGATAAAAAAGTGCATCTTGCTTGTGAAAAAGGATAATAAACGTGACTAATGGACGAAGCGTGGGTGATAGAGGAATGCCGGAAAGGTAATCCGAAAGCACAAAAGTCTCTGTATGAATATTTCGCTCCCAGAATGATGGGCGTGTGTATCCGTTATGCCGGGAATCGGGATGCGGCAGGAGATTTATTGCAGGATGGCTTCGTGAAGGTTTTCACGCGATTGAATGAATATATGGCGGTTGGTAGTTTCGAGGGGTGGATGCGGAAAATATTTATCAATTGCGCATTGGAGAGGATTCGTAAGGAGAGGATTTTTTCCAGAGTAGTAGAAGGGGAGATTGATGTGGAGGATACGATACCTTCGGTATTAGAGACGTTGACGGAAATGGAGATGTTGCAAATGATCCGGTTATTGTCCGAGGGCTACCGTACGGTGTTTAATTTATTTGCAATCGAAGGATTCTCGCATAAGGAAATCGGGGAGATGCTTCATATCACGGAAGGTACTTCCCGGTCACAATATGCCAGAGCCCGACAGTGTTTACAGGAAATGATCAGAAAGATGTATTGATTATGGATAAAAGAGAGCGATTTGACGATATTTTCCGGGAGCGGTTATACGATTTGAAGTATAACCCGACGGAAGCCGCTTGGGAAGGGATTGCCGCCCGTCTTCCACGTCGTCGTTTTGTCCATAAGCGGGTGTACCGGGTGGTTGCCGTGGCGGCGGTTTTATTGCTTGTGGTTAGCGGGAGCATTTTATATTTGTGGCACGAGGGTGAAGATAATTTTTCTCCCGTTACCGTGTTACAAAACGAGAAAATGAGTCCCGTACCGTTAATCACGAGCGAGAAGAAGATTGTATTAGTCGCGGAGGCTGCTGGAATAAGGGAATTGAAGCCGGTGTCTTGCAAGGAAAATAGTGTATCGCGGGAATTTGTACAAGCGTGTAGTCCGATAAATAGAAACTTGGTGGCTTTGCAACACGAGGGCGAATCCGCGATGATATTAGCCGATTGTGATGTTACTCCTTCGATAAAGAAGAAGGCACGTAAGTGGCGAATTGGAGTGGGAAGCGGCAATTTAGGATTGGCAGGCGTTTCTTTGAATAATGTAGATAATATGGCTCCGTCGCAAGATTTGGGAAACAATACGGCTCCTGAAGATAACGATAGACAGCCATTGTCTAGGGCAACATCGACACCCCGTTATGAACCGGAAAAGTCGACTCGGGTAAAACATTTAATGCCTGTATCCATAGGTCTTTCTGTGTCTTATCCGTTAAATGAACGTTGGAGTTTTCAAACCGGATTGACATACACGTATTTACGTTCAAAATGGAAACATGAATCAAGTAGTTGGGTTGTTCAAAAACAATCGCTGCATTTTATCGGGATACCTGTTTCGGTAAATTATAGACTCACGAATTGGTTACGTCCATATTGTTATTTCAATGCCGGAGTATTGGCAGAGGTAAATGTCGCAGGGCGACTTAAAAACTCGTATGGACATGAAGATATACGTGTGCCGGGAATATTGTGGACAACATATACACGCGTGGGAATTGCTTATCCGCTGATCCGTTTTGTTTCGATCTACGCAGAGGGTGGAATGTGTTATTATTTTAATTACAGGGGAACAATTGAAACCGTTCGTTCCGAGAATGCATTCAATTTTACGGGACAACTGGGGTTGCGGTTAAACTTTTAAACACGAGAATATGAAACGATTAAAAAGTTATATGACAGGTGCTTGGAAATGGTTGCTTTCCTCT
The DNA here is from genome assembly GCF_959596855.1 of uncultured Butyricimonas sp. Lineage (NCBI taxonomy): Bacteria > Pseudomonadati > Bacteroidota > Bacteroidia > Bacteroidales > Odoribacteraceae > Butyricimonas > uncultured Butyricimonas sp. The sequence goes on along the minus strand of NZ_CAUFYA010000012.1, from coordinate 12,204 downwards.
TTGTGGGTTGTATTTGGATTTACGGCTTGTGAAGAAGAATATGAAGCATCTATGTATGGTTCTCCTCATGCCACTTTTGTTATTAAGGGAAAAGTTGAAAATAGTGCTAAACAGGGCTTGCCTAGAGTTCAAATTGTTATACCTTTGTATGAGGTTCGTGATACAGTGGAAGGTGTGCCCGTGAAAAAGGAGTATGGCGATACGTTATATACAGACCAAAGAGGACAATTTTTTTGGGAACGTGTAGATTACCCGGGAGGGAAGGATTTTGAATTACGATTTTACGATATATACCCGCGGGAAGGTTGTGATGCGTGTCAAGCAGATACTTTAAAGGTTAGTTTCTCTCGGGATGAACTGATAAAGGGTGAAGATGATGACAATTCATGGTATTTCGGACGTGCCGATAAAAATATAACCGTTGTGCTGGAAGAAAAACGGGATGAATGATAATATTAAAAGTAAGGAAAATGAAACGCTTAAAAAGTTATTTAGATAAAAGTTGGAGTGGGCTGCTCTCTTCTTTATTGGCAGTATTAGGATTTTCCGGTTGTGGAGGTTCTGCCGATTCACCGGAGGATATACCTCTTATGTATGGAACCCCGACAGCTTCCTTCTCTATTAAAGGTAAAGTACAGAATTCTGCCGGGCATGCATTGCCGGGTGTCCGGGTTGTTATTCCTAAGGTGGAATTCTATCAGGTTGCCACGGAGAGTTTTATCCCGGACTACCCGATAATCACGGAAGAAAGACGTGATACCTTGTATACCGACGAGGAAGGGCGTTTCGGGCGTAGGTTTTATGATTTCCCGACGGATACAGTGCGGTATGAATTACAATTTTACGATGTGAACCCGCTGGCGGGAGTGCCTGCCTGCGAGCCGGATACGTTAAAAGTAACTTTTACACGTGACGAGTTACAGCGGGATAAGAATGATAACGAGTGGAACCGGGGAAATGTAGTGAAAGAGATTACCGTAACCTTGAAAGAGAAGGCAGATGAGTAATAAACCGGGTTTACGGCAACGTTTAGGATTAGAGGCTTTTAGGGCTAAGCGGCAACAGCAGAAGGAATCGCACGAGCTGCGTACTTTATTTTGGGAATGTACGTTGCGTTGTAATGTTGCCTGTCGGCATTGCGGGAGTGATTGCCGTGCATGCGTCGAACAGGCGGATATGCCGAAAGAAGATTTTTTACGGGTGATAGATTCTATTACTCCACACGTGGATACGCACCGTGTGTTTATTATATTCACGGGCGGGGAACCTTTGATGCGAAAAGATCTGGAGATTTGCGGACGTGAATTGTATCGGCGGGAGTATCCTTGGGGAATTGTGACGAATGGTTTGCATCTTTCCCGTCAGCGTCTGGATTCTTTATTGCAAGCCGGAATGCATTCAATCACCGTCAGTCTTGATGGATTTGAAGATGCTCACAACTGGCTCCGTTGTCACCCGCTAAGTTTTCAACGGGCGACCGAGGCGATTCGGATGCTTACCGGGGAGGAGGAGATTATTTGGGATGTCGTGACTTGCGTGAATCAAAATAATATAGAGCAGTTGCCTGCTTTTCGTGATTTTCTTATCGGGATAGGGGTGAGGCGTTGGCGTATATTCACGATATTTCCGGTTGGACGAGCCGCAGAAGTTCCTGAATTACAATTATCCGACAAGCAATTTACCGGGTTGCTGGATTTTATTGTATCTACCCGTCAAGAAGGCAAAATACAACTGAATTTCGCTTGTGAAGGTTTTCTGGGAAGATATGAAATGAAAGCCCGCGACTATTTCTATCATTGCAACGCGGGTATCTCCGTTGCTTCTGTCCGAGTGGACGGTTCTATTTCCGGATGTCCCAGCATCCGGGCAAATTATAATCAAGGTAATATTTATCGAGATGATTTCATGCAAGTGTGGAATGAACGCTTTGTTCCTTTCCGTGACAGGGAATGGGCTCGTCAAGGAGAATGTGCCGATTGTTCCATGTTCCGCTATTGCGAGGGAAACGGGATGCACCTGCACGACGAGGCAGGCAGGCTTCTCGTGTGCCATTACAGGAGAATTGAATAAAATTCATTTTCAACTTTCAATTCTCCATTTTCAATTGTTTTACATTCCCCGTTGTTTCTTGATTTTCTCGTATGCCTCGTTGATGGCCATAAATTTTTTCTCGGCTGCTTTGCGGATGTCTTCTCCCATGTACCCGACTTTATCCGGGTGGTTCTCTCTTGCCATTTGCCGATAGGCTTTTTTCACCTCTTCATCCGTGGCGGAAGGTGTTATGCCCAGCACTTGATAAGCCGAATCCGAATCATCGTAATACATGGCTTTGATAGACTGATACGTGGTCGTGTCTATGCCCAGAAGATCGGATATCCTATCCAGTAAGGCTATTTCGCGGTTGCATACATTACCGTCTGCTTTTGCCAGCCCGAACAGGAAATACAGTAATTGTGTACGCGAGTAGATATTCATGTTCGCGCGTATTTGCATGGCGACTTGATCTACAGCGATCTCCTTGTTTAATAAATCCTTGATGATTGCCACGGCTTCCCGTTCGCCTTCCGCGCCGAAGTTATCACGGAAGAATCGTTTGACGTATTCCAGTTCGCCTTTTGTCACTTTCCCGTCCGCTTTCATGAGGCCTGTCGCCAGCACGACGAGGCTGAAAAGAAAATCACCTCTGCCCGTCGGACCGGACGCGGGGTTTTGTGATTGCTGTTGATTCGTGATCACGGTTGCGGTATCAAATGTCGATCCGATGAAGAAACCGAACAACGCTCCTATGGGGCCTCCCATCGCGAATCCTAATCCCGCTCCTATCCATTTTCCGTATTTTGCCATAATATATTATTGTTTTTTATTCGGGTTGTTTAGTTGTTGAATGATATCGTGTATTTGTTTTACGATCCGATCGTCGTCATTGTTGTAAATGACAAAATCCGATTTTGGCAATTTCTCGCTGTCGGACATTTGGTTGTTGATACGTTCCATCACTTTCTCCCGGCTGGTAGAGTCCCTCGCGACAACTCGCCGGATGCGGGTTTCCATATCCGTTGAGATCAAAATAATGTAATCGAAAAGAGATTCAAGCTTGGATTCGAAGAGGATTGCCGATTCGAAAAATACCAGTTTGCTCTTTTGTACCGAGCACCAGTCGCGGAAATCTTGGGTTACAACCGGATGAACAACGCGGTTCACTTCCGTGATGGCACGCTTGTCGTTGAAGATGATAGAAGCAAGTTGTTGTTTATTCAATCCGCCCTCGGGCAAATAGATATTCTCCCCGAAACGTTGTATCAAGGCTTGCCGGATATCTTGATTCCGGTTCATGAGCGAAGAGGCTCTCCGGTCGCTGATGTACACGGGATATCCCAAGATTTCGATTATCTTCGCGATAGTGGATTTGCCGCTACCGATACCCCCTGTCAATCCGATTTTAAGCATGGTTTTATTTTTTCTTTTCGATTAAATATTCAACCGATTCGGGCATGAGCACGAGAGATTTGATATGCGCGGGTTGCTTGTCCACGCTGATTTTGAGGGCTGCCGGGTTGCTTGCAATCTGGTCGTAATCCACCGAGAACGAGAAACTGGTATCCGATACCGATTCGTAACGGCTGAGCCCGATATCAAACGTGAAATCTATATTCTGGGGAAACAGGCGAATCAATAGCGAATCCGGTAAATTTTTCACTTTTATCGTTGCCTTTTTCTTGGCTTCAGTGAAACGCTCCACTTCTACTTTCACTTTTGCGCCGCTCTCCGAGATTTGTGTTCCGGGAATTTCTTCGAAGGAAACACTTTTAGTCACCTCTTTGGATAAGTCCTTTAGTTTTAATGGCGTGGTGTACACTCCTTTCAAGGTATCAAGAATCGTGGCAGGTCCGCTGATATCCACGTGATCGGGTGTCACGGAAATGTCGTTTTTCAACATGTACTGTCTTTTGAGCGTGTAATCGACTCGCGGGATGACAGGGACTTTCTTGCTTCCGAATTGCGAGAACTGGAACGTGATGGTTTCCGGTTTTATATTAATTAATTTGATATCGGAATTGAGTTGTGCGCTGATTCGCTCTTTAATGTCAACCGTGCTGATCGTGTATTCCAGCATATCTTTGCGCTCAAGGAGCGAACTCACGTTGATCGCGATGGGTAAAAAAGAGGTACCGATGCTGTAACGCAACAGCGTGAAACCGTGCGCCCTGATTTCTAATGTCATGTTCTTGGGAGGCTCCGAAACGAGTAGTTTACCCTTGGGGAGATCCGTGTATCTTATCGGGTAAGTGAGTTCCGTGGTGTACTCTTTATTCAGCGTGTTGAGAAACCATAGAACCGTGGCAATAATAAGGCAAACCCCATAAGTGATCACGTTGCGTTTTATATGCAGATCGTGATGGGATTTAAAGAAATTGACAATCTTGTCTATGATGCCGCTCATCTGGAATATCGTTTATAAAATTGACAAGTTCATAAAGTTCATAATCTCGTTACTTTAGAGACTTTATGAACCTTATGAACTTTATAAACTATTTAGCCGCGGGAACGTCTGTCATGTCTTTCACGACAGCTTCCTTGCTTACTTTTAATCTGGCTTGACTTTCAACCTCGATGATCACGGTGAAATCGTTGATCTCCACGATTTTCCCGAAGATTCCCCCGGTCGTCATGATTTTGTCGCCTTTCTTTAGTTCATCCCGGTATTTTTTCAATTCCTTTTGTCTTTTCATCTGCGGTCTGATCATGAAGAACCAGAAAACAACCACGATAAGAATAAGGAAAATGAATTGCATGCTCGCGCCACCGCCCTGGGTAGCTGTCTCTTGTAATGTCAGCATAAAAATTGTGTTCATAAATCTACTTTTTTATTGAGTTTTGATATTTGCAATTATTTTTAGTTCCACTACTTTTTCCGGAACGTTTGCAAAGATATTAATTACTTTGTATTGTTTACCATATCTGCCCGAAGAGTTGAATTCAACTTCAATTTTTCCTTCTCCGCCGGGGGGGATTGGTTTTTTGTCGTACTTCGGAATCGTGCAACCGCAACTGCTTTCCACGTTCAGGATCACGAGGCTTTTTTTACCCGTGTTCTTGAAATGAAACGTGTGTGTCACGATCTCACCTTCCGCCATATCCCCGAAATTGAAAGATTTATCTTTTATTTCAAATTTTGCCGTGGCGGTAGAGTCGTTTACCGCGGTTCGTGTGCTTGCCGGACTCTCGTTTTGTTGTTTGTCTTTTACTTTCCCCTCGCAGGAGCAGAGCAAGAGCGCGATGCCCGAAAACACATAAAATATTCTTTTCAGCATATTTTTCATTTTGCCAACGAAAGTACGATATAATTTTAAAAAATGAGGTGCTTCATCGAATAATTTTTATCCCGGATATTTTTCATCGTTTCGATACCTATATCGAGATGCTCCCGGACAAAGTTTTGCGTGACCGCCTTGTCCGACTCCGTGGTTTTTATGCCGTCCGAAATCATGGGACTGTCCGAAATCAGCAGTAATGCTCCCGTCGGGATGCGATTGGCAAATCCCACTGTAAAGATCGTGGCTGTTTCCATGTCTATCCCTAGAGCTCTGGTTCCCACGAGATACTCTTTGAAGTGCTCGTCAAATTCCCATACCCGTCGGTTCGTGGTGTAAATAACTCCCGTGTAATATTGCTTGCCGTGCCTCGTGATCGCTTTCGAGCAGGCTTTCTGGATGCTGAAGGCGGGAAGTGACGGTATTTCCCGCGGCAGATAATCATCCGAGGTACCTTCGCCCTTGATCGCCGCGATGGGGAGAACGTAATCTCCCACGTGGTGTTTGGTTTTTAATCCCCCGCATTTCCCGAGGAATAGAACGGCTTCCGGTTCGATAGCCGTGAGCAGGTCTAACACGGTGGCGGCGTTAGGACTCCCCATGCCGAAATTGATCATGGTAATCCCGTCGCACGATACGTTGGGCATATTTTTGTCTTCACCCAAGATCGGGGCGTTGTATTTTTCCGCGAACAGTTCAAGGTAATAATCGAAATTCGTGAGCAGAATGTGCTTCGAGAAGTCCTTTAACGGACGTCCCGTGTAACGTGGTAACCAATCGTCTACAATATCTTTCTTTGTTTTCATCAAACTTTTAGTTTTTGCCTTTTAGTTTTTACCTTTTATCTTTACTTTTGTTGCCTTAAATGTAAGATTTTATTACCGAAGGACAAAGAAAATACCGGCTGAAAATTCTCGGGCAGGCATAGAGGATTTGAAAGAAATTCGAATTGAAGATTATACTTATGATCTTCCGGAGGGGCGTATCGCCAAGTTTCCCTTGGAGCGACGCGAGGCTTCGAAATTGTTGATATACGAGGACGGGGAGATTGGCGAAAGGCATTTTTATGATGTGCCCGCGATGCTGGAACCGGACATGATGCTGGTATTCAATAACACGAAAGTGATTTATGCCCGTGTGCTTTTTCAAAAAACGACGGGTGCCGTCATCGAGGTTTTTTGCCTCGAACCCCATTCGCCCGCCGATTACGTGCAGAGTTTCGCTTCTTACGGGCGATGCGAGTGGAAGTGCATGGTCGGGAATCTGAAAAAATGGAAAGAGGGGACGATATATTGCCATTATCAAGTGAACGGGGTTGATTACCGGTTGGCTGCCACGCTAAAATCACGGGAAGAGAACGACGTGATTGTCGAGTTCACGTGGGATGCTTCGCTTAGTTTTAGCGAGGTGCTGGAGTGTTGCGGGCGTATACCTATTCCCCCTTATTTGAACCGGGACTCCGGGGAGGATGATAAAATCCGTTACCAGACGGTTTATTCCAAGAACGAGGGTTCGGTTGCTGCCCCTACAGCCGGGTTACATTTTAGTGTCCCTGTGCTGGATGCTTTGCGGGAGAAAGGAGTCGCGATAGAAGAGTTGACACTGCACGTGGGGGCCGGGACTTTCCGCCCGGTGAAAAGCGAAACTATCGGTGGGCATGATATGCACACGGAACATATATCCGTGCGTCGGGAAGTCATATCGCGTTTGTACCATCACCCGGAAAAGATTGTCGCGGTGGGAACAACTTCCGTGCGGACACTGGAAAGCCTTTACTGGATGGGGGTAAAGCGGTTGACGGGAGTCGATGATTTCAATTCTTTGGAACAATGGGAAGTCTATTCTTTACCGGCATCTTACAGTGTACGGGAAGCCATGGGAGCGTTGTTGACGTGGTTTGACGAGCACGACACGGAATTATTGAAAGCGAAGACCACGATTATTATCGTGCCCGGTTATACTTATCGGGTGATCTCGGCGATGTTTACTAATTTCCACCAACCGCAAAGTACCCTGTTGTTGCTCGTTGCGGCGGCTATCGGTGAGGATTGGCGGAAAGTGTACGACTACGCGTTAGCGCGTGATTTCCGTTTCCTGAGTTACGGGGACAGCAGTTTTTTGAAAGTACGGACAACTAAAAGCGTGGAATAAAATGAAAAGTTTGAACCTTCCTTCTTTCGATTACAAGGTGAAGAAGCAGAACGGACAGATTTGGATATTCGATATTATCCGAAAGCGTTACGTTGTGCTGACCCCGGAGGAATGGGTAAGACAACATTTTATTCATTTTCTGGTAGCGTGTAAGCATTACCCCGCTCAATTGATCGCCGTGGAGAAGGAAATACAAGTATGCGGGATGAAGCGCCGCTTTGACGTGGTGTGTTACGATCGTCAAGCCAATCCCTATCTTATCGTGGAGTGCAAAGCTCCTTCCGTGGCATTATCACAGGTCGTTTTCGATCAAGCTTTTCAATATAATTTATCTATTGCAGCCCGTTTCGTCGCTATAACAAACGGTTGTGAGCATTTCTGCGGTGAGGTTGCCCGGGAAAACGGCTTTCGGATCGTTCCGGAGATTCCTGATTTCGGGGTGTAGACAATTATTGTTTTGACAGAACATGCCCACGGCATTATAAATGAAATGCCGTGAGTATGTAACATGTCCTTTTTTGTACGAAATTGCAACCAACTTGGAGGCGAACTCTACTGTTTTTCAATAGAAAGGCTGCATGCCATCCCCATGTCATTAAACCAACGATTAATGACAGTCAAATATAGATAATTTTTGCGAGAATCCTACAAAACAGCCTATTATTATTTTATATTGGTAATCAAATACTCGCGTACTTACAACATTATTATTATCTTTTAGCAACAAGCGACAAATTGATAATTATTAATCGTTCGTTTAAAGCGATTTTTGAACTATTCTTACACTATTATTAGTGAGTTCCCCACGTGTTCAGTTATTTTGTAATAATTATTAATGATGCTACAAGTGTTTAGGTTGATATCAAATCTTTTGTAATTCTCGTGGAAGTATCATGATTTTTCAGCTGCAATAGGAGTTTCATGGAAGTATGATAGGAGTATGATAGAAGTATCTCCCAGTGAACTATAAAAGAAACGATTCGAATATAGCTGCGATGCAACTGATTATCTTATATATATGGTAGGATTATAACCTCCCCTCTTCATAAGAGGGGAGGTGGAAAGAGGAAATGTTTTTTATATCCTACTTTAATTCTTTCGTGTCGTTTTTGAAATAATTGTCCAGTAATCGGAAGGCAGCGGCGAAAGAACTTTCTTCATTGCTTAATACTTTTTCTTCAGCCTGTTTGATTTGTTCTTTTTGGCTTTGGTAGAAACGGTTTCTTAATTGCTCGTCTATGGTTTCGTACATCCAATATTTGGCTTGTTCGCTGCGTCGCGTGTCGAAATACTTGTTTTGCTGGGTAGCGCTACAGTATTGAAGTATATTTTCCCATATTTCCTTGATTCCGGTTTTCTCGTAAGCGGAACAGGTCATCACCTTGGGTTCCACTCCCGATTCGTGGGGAGGGAACAAGTGTAGGGCGTTTTGTAATTGCACTTTTGCCAACTCGGCACGGGTGATGTTGTTACCGTCTGCCTTGTTGATAATGATGCTGTCCGCCATTTCCATGATACCTCTTTTGATGCCTTGCAATTCATCTCCGGCCCCGGCGATTTGTACCAGAAGAAAGAAATCGACCATGGAATGAACGGCTGTTTCGCTCTGACCGACTCCCACGGTTTCAATCAGTATAATATCGAATCCGGCAGCCTCGCACAGAAGCATGGCTTCTCGGGTTTTGCGGGCAACCCCGCCTAATGACCCTGCCGAGGGGGAAGGGCGGATATAAGCACGAGGGTCGCATGCCAATTCTTCCATGCGGGTTTTGTCGCCTAGTATACTTCCTTTCGAACGTTCGCTGCTGGGGTCGATGGCAAGTACCGCGATTTTGTGTCCTTCGTTGGTGAGGAATTTACCGAAAGCCTCGATAAAGGTACTTTTCCCCGCGCCGGGAACCCCCGTGATACCGATACGCACGGATTTGCCCGTGTTCGGGAGGCAGCGGTTAATGACATCTTGTGCCATTGCCTGATGATCTACGCGGGCACTTTCCACGAGGGTGATCGCTTGGCTTAATATGTTGATATCCCCTTTCTGGATACCGGAAAGGTAATCATCCACGGATAAGACTTTTTTCTTTAGATGTTTCAATCTTTCCGCGATTGCCGGGTTCACCGGGTCCGGTTGTTCTATTCCCTTGTTGACGGCTAATCCTTCATAGCACGCTTCGTTTTCAGGATGTTCTATATCTTGTTGCATATCGTTTGATTTAAGGTGATGCAAAGATAAAGTTATTGTTGACAAGTTACAAGCCGATGATATTTATTAATTCCCTCGTGAATACATGAAGAGTGCGATGCATGGGGAATGAAGAACACCGCCTTGGTAAGGGGCGGTGTTCGCTGGTTGCATTTATTTGTCGGGAAAGGTGGGCCTGAATTTGATCACCTTGCGTGATTCTAGTTGTTCCCGCTCTTTGGTATAAAGATTGTACGTAACGCGAGGGGGAAGTTCATGTGAGAAGAACGCCCCGAATCCCATTAACGTTATTCGTTGTCCTGTTTGCAGAGCCTCGGCGATGCAATCTATCGTGGCTTGTACCGCTTTCAGGGCGTCGCCCTTCGAGAGCCCGGTACGGTCTGCTACTAATGATGAAAGTTCTCGTTTATTCATTTCTTGTTGTTTCTTTTGTTAGTCAATATCTCGCACGCAACGTACGCCGCCGATCTCGTCGGTTTTGTTATGTAGTAAATAGAATTCCCCTCCTTTGTTTTTGACAGAGAAGCCTATACGGTCACCGCCTGCGGGGTTGAAACTGAAACGGCTCTTGGCGAAATGGTCTGTTAATGGCCACGAAGTACTGTTTCTAGGCATTCTAGAATACATCAGAGCCAGTTCTCTTTGGTTGGGTACTCGCCATCCCATGGGACAAACGGGGTTTCTTCCTCCGGGCTCCGAGCGTGCCATGACGGTTTGCCAACTCAAATTGTTTCCGTGTGTTGTCGAGTGTATATTGAAAGCCTTCCAGGGCTTGTTGTAGCCGCGTACGTCACGTTCGTTATGATCCTCCAGCTCCTCAGTGGTCTTGAATCCCCGGATGGATTTGGCATCCAAGCGGGTTAGCGTGATGGTTCCTGTTGCTTCGTCGTAAGTGGCAAAGTCGTCAGGTCGCACCTCTTTGACTGCATTTTTCGGTACACCCAGGTTTCTGACACACCTGTAATAAACGATCGCACCGTCTATTGCTCCTGCTCCGGTTAGTTTTCCGATGGAAGACCCCTCGGAAGACCATAATATGTCCGGATTATCCCTGTAAGTTTTATTCCATATACCTTCTTCATCTTTGTCAAGTACCGTACTGCTCGCATACCATTGCAGGCTTTCCTCCCATGTGCTCCGTTTATACAATCTGGCTTGAGGGTCAAAGGAGTTTTCTCCGATCCACAAGTCCGTGAGTTGGTTGATACTAGCAAGATACCATTGCACTTCATTCTCGTCGATTCGTCCGTTCCCGTCCATATCCCGGTTAAGGCGCATACATTTGTATTTGGCGGCATTATAGGCGGCTTGCATTTCCCACTTGGCGGAATTTATATAGGTATCCCACTCTTCTGAACCCGAACTTGCCATCCACATATTGATCGTGTTCGCACGACCGTTATCTTTGTCATCGTACGTGCGATTGGTTCTTATTCTTTGTGTTTCGAACTGGTAGCGGTTTTCGTCTTGTATCATTTCGGTACCCCATGCCGTGAAGTTTTCGGTGGCTTTCTTGTTGTACATGGTTTGAATGGATGCCTGCCTGATGGAGTACAGGGCGGTGGTTTTGGTACTCATGTGGTCCGCGCTGTATTTAAGGTTAGACAGGATATTGAGTACTCTTTTCTCCGTGTTGACAAATTTTTTCCATAACCCGTTTTCCTCGGTTTCCGTGGTGTTTTCAGGATTCACCTCGTAATAGAAATCTTTCAGGAAAGTGGTAAACACGATTTCATCCGCACTGTCGAATAGGGTGCCCGCGTTAGTGCCGTTATCGGTATACCTGCGTTTGCACTCCTTTAATATGTTTATCAGTTGTTTGATATTTAGCATCTTGTCGTTTCCCGTGTTGATGTCCGCCATGTATTTGTCCAACGGGTGCGTGTTGCCGGTTACTGCTAATTCGGCATCCGTGTACACCTCGTCGTCCCCTTGGTATTTCTCGAAGTCTCCATTATACGTGGTTCTTGTTTTTGTGTTAATACGGAAACATATCCATTCGTAGTCCTTTGGATTCTCATTTTCTGCTCCTTTGGAAAAAGGGGTGGAAATGTTCCACGTCAGCGACTGGTCAATGTCACTTTGATGGAAAACGGTCTTGAAGACTTCGTTATGCGCATCGAATTCCAGAACTTCTTTGGCAAGCACAACATCACCCTCGCTTCCGGGGGATGGTTCTTCTTGTGTCGTTGATTCCACTTCCACGATAATGTCATCCACGCTCACGATCTTCACGTTGTAGGTGTAAAAGTGATTCCGGAGGCTGTTATAGTCATTCACGCCGGTTACAGCCCCGAGATGAACGGTGTACGTCACGTCTGCCGAAACTTCTTTGCCGGAACCTATTATATAGTGAATATTTCCCCTGAATTTCACGTGTGTGGCTCTCTCGTCGGCGTATTCGTACGCACCGTTTGTCACGGTGCCGTCGTCGTTAGGCGTTTTCTCCTGTTTCTCGCGCAACGCGTATTGCTCGGCATACATTCCCGTCGGGGGAATTGTTTTTCTAGGGTTTACTTTGTTTTCGGGGACGTAGAA